>NZ_JADZGH010000099.1:0-5730 GCF_015865005.1 Rhodococcus sp. CX | reverse complement strand
ACGACGTCGCGAAGGAACTGCGGGAGAACGGCGCCCGCGCGCATTCCGTGACCGCCGACCTCGAAACGTTCGAGGGCGCACAGGCCGCGATCGACGAGGCGCGACAGCAGTACGGGCGCATCGACGTGCTGATCAACAACGTCGGCGGCACCATCTGGGCCAAGCCGTACGAGCACTACACGCCCGAGCAGATCCAGGCCGAGGTGCAGCGCTCGTTGTTCCCCACGCTGTGGACGTGCCGGGCGGTCCTGCCGCACCTGATCACGCAGAACTCCGGCACGATCGTCAACGTCTCGTCGGTCGCGACCCGCGGCGTCAACCGTGTCCCGTACGCGGCGGCCAAGGGCGGGGTCAACGCGATCACCGCGGCGCTGGCACTCGAGGTCGCGCAGTACGGGATCCGGGTGGTCGCGACCGCACCGGGTGGCACCGACGCCCCGGCCCGCCGGGTCGCGCGCGGACCGGCAGCGCAGACCGACCAGGAGAAGACCTGGTACCAGCAGATCGTCGACCAGACCGTCGACTCGTCGCTGCTCAAACGGTACGGCACGCTCGACGAGCAGGCCGCCGCCATCACGTTCATGGCATCGGAGGAAGCCTCGTACATCACCGGCACGGTTCTGCCCGTCGCCGGCGGCGATCTGGGCTAGCCCGCCGCCCCGGGCCTCACCGACAGGGCCATCTCCGGCCCCGACGGTGAGGCCCGTTTTTCTCTCCCGATTGTTTTGTGACAGCCCTCACCAACTGGAGTGATCATGACCCAGCCCACAGAATGGGCGAGTGCGCGGCACCGCCGTTCCGTCCTCTGGATCGTCGCGCTGGCGACGCTCGCGATCGTCTTCGACGGCTACGACCTGGTCGTCTACGGCACCATCCTGCCCACACTGATGGCCGACCCGGGCCAGCTCGGGCACATCTCCGCCGAGCAGGGCGGTGCGCTCGGCTCGTACGCACTGGTCGGCGTCATGGTCGGCGCGCTGGTCACCGGCGCTTTCGGTGACCGCGTCGGGCGGCGGAAGATGATGCTCCTGCACATCGTCTGGTTCTCCGTCGGCATGGCCGCCGCGGCACTGTCGACGAACCTCGCGATGTTCGGCGCGCTGCGGTTCTTCACCGGCATCGGCGTCGGAGGGCTCGTGGCCACCGCCGGTGCCGTCGTCGCCGAGTTCGCACCGGCAGGCAAACGCAATCTCTACAACGCGATCGTGTACAGCGGCGTCCCCGCCGGCGGTGTCCTCGCGTCCCTGCTGGCGATCGTGCTGCGCGACGCGATCGGCTGGCGTGGCCTGTTCCTGATCGGCGCGCTGCCGCTGGTGATCCTGCTGCCCCTCGCCTTGGCGAAACTCCCCGAGTCGCCGCAGTGGCTGATCTCGCGCGGTCGCACCGACGACGCCGCCGCGGTCTGGTACAAGTTCGACATCCCGGTGCCCGCACCCTCGGCGCCGACCGCCGAGAAGGCCGGTTTCGCTGCGCTCGCCACCCGTCGGTATGCCTGGGGAACAACACTTCTCGGACTGATGAGCTTCTCCGGACTGCTGCTCACCTACGGGCTGAACACCTGGCTTCCGAAGATCATGGCGGACGCCGGGTACAACGCGAAGGGCTCGCTCGCGTTCCTGCTCGTCCTCAACGGCGGCGCGATCATCGGCGGCGTGCTCGCCTCCCGGATCGCCGACGGGCGCGGACCCCAGCCCGTCGTCGTCACCACTTTCGGTCTCGCCGCCCTCGCCCTGGTGCTGCTCACCTTCGGGTTCCCGCTGCCGGTGCTCCTCGCCGCGGTCGCGATCGCCGGTGTCGGCACGATCGGCACCCAGGTCCTCGTCTACGGTTTCGTGTCCAACTACTACGAGACCCGGGCCCGGGCCGCGGGCGTCGCATGGTGCGCCGGGTTCGGCCGCCTCGGTGGGATCGTCGGACCGATCATCGGCGGCGTGCTCATCGGTGCAGGTCTGAGCAACAACGTCAACTTCTACATCTTCGCCGGAATCGCACTCGCCGGTGCGGTCGTCACCTTCTTCGTGCCGCCCCGTCCGACCGCCCCGAACACCGAACCGGAGCCTGCGGTCGCGGCTACCGTGGATGTGTGACGGGATCTTCCATGCTGGTCGGACGTACCCGCGAGCTCGCAGAGCTCGAACGGATCCTCGACGAGGCGCGAACCGGTACCCCCGGGCTCGCCCTCGTCGAGGGTCCGCCCGGTATCGGAAAGACCACCCTGGTAAGAACTTTCGCCGAATCGCTGTCCGGCTGGACGGTTCTCGGTGCGACCTGCGCAGAGTGGGAGTCGCACCGGGAGTGGTCCGTCGCCGAACAGCTGCTGCAGGCGCCGGTGACGGCGACGGAGCCCGTCGACGTCGCTCACGGGATCCTCGCCGGCCTGACCGGCCCCACGGTGATCGTCGTCGACGACGCGCATCGGTCCGATCCCGCGTCGCTGCAGGCGCTGTCGTCGTTGATCCGCCGCGCCCACGGGGACCCGCTGTGCATGATGTGGCTGGTCCCCGACGTCCTGCCCGAGACCGTCGATGAGGAGGTCGCCCGCATCCTCGACATGCATCGCAGCGTCACAGTCCACGTCGGCCCGCTCTCGCCCTCGGACATCGCCCAACTGGCTCTCACACGTGCCGGTGTCGATCTGTCCGCATGGACGGCGCGACGCCTGTACGAACACACCCTCGGAAGTCCCCTGCCGACCCTGCAGGTCATCGACGAGATGCCCCGATCACAGTGGCAGCACTGGCAGGACCGGTTCCCGGCGCCGAAGCAACATGCCGCGACGGTGCGCCGGAGGCTCGCCGGCTGTTCGGAAGAAACTCGCCTGCTCGTCGAATCGGCGGCGATCCTCGGTACCGACAGCTCCCTCGCGCATGCCGCGTCACTCGCCGAACTGGACGACCCGACGACCGCCCTCGACGACGCCCACACGGCCGGGTTGCTCACGATGCGGGAACAACGCGGTGTCGTCACGCTGTCGTTTCCGGACCCGATGACCCGAGCAGCCGTGGTCGACGGGCTCGGCCCGGCGCGACGGCAGGAACTGCACGCCCGGGCAGCGGAGATCGTCGACGACGAGGGCGCCTCCCTGCTCCATCTGGTGTCCGCCACTCACCGGTCCGATGCCGGCCTCGCCGACCGCCTCGATCGGTACGCGCAGGCGCGCGCGTCGGACGGAGCGTGGTCGGATTCGGCCGAGGCCCTCATCATCTCGAGCCGGATCACCCCGGACCGGGAGTTGCGGACCGAACGCCTGATCCGCGGAGTCGACGCACTCACCGGTGCCGCCGACCTCCCGCAGGCGCTGACGTTCGTCCCCGAAATCGAAAGCGCCCCTGGTGGTCCCATGCGTGACGCCGTGCTCGGGTACCTGGCCATCCAACGCGGGCGCGCCGCCGAAGCACACGAACTGCTCACCCGCGCCTGGACATCGATCGACGACACCGACGCGGATCCACAGCTCGCTGCGTTGATCTGCCAGCGCATGGTGCTGCACTCGCTGGCCGGGCTGCGCGGTGACGAACTCGTCGAGTGGGCCGACCGTGCCGCCGCACTGGTACCCCGGGCCACGCCGGCCGCCGTCGAATCCGCGGCCGTCCGCGGTCTCGGTCTCGCCATGACCGGTCGTGTCGACGAGGGAGTGGCGTCGTACGCGACCCTCTCCGACCACGTCGGATCGGGCGCCCAGAGCCAACGTTTCCGCATGGCCGAAGGCTGGCTGGCGCTGGCGCTCGACGACCCCGGCCGGGCGCGGGCGGAACTCGAATCGGCCGAACCGACCGCGTTCCGGGGAGGCTCGCTACGCATCTCGCTGTGGGCGCAGGCATGGCTGGCCCGCACCCAGTTCGCGCTCGGCGAGTGGGACGATGCGATCCGCACGGTCGATCGTGCGGCCGCCCAGCTCGACCGCACCGGACTGGATCTCCTTCGCCCCCTGGTGCACTGGACCGGCGCTCAGATCCATGCGCTGCGCGGGGACCGCGCCAGGGCGCGCGAACACCTGCTGCGAGGCCGCGCGGGCACCCACGACTACGCGATGATGCTGGCGCCGTCGGCGATCTCGGCAGCGCAGGTCTCCGAGATCGCAGCGGAATACGGCGACGTGCTGCGGCATCTCGAACCGCTTGCCGCCGTGCAGCACCGGCAGGGACTCGACGAACCGGGCTTCTGGCCGTGGCCGGACCTGTACGCCAACGCACTCGTCATGACCGGACGGGTGGACGAGGCCGACGTATTCCTCCGCCCCTTCGAGGAACGCGCCGCGGCACGCGGACACCGGTCCGCGATGGCGCGCGTCGGATACGTGCGCGGTCGAATCCAGGGCTCACGCGGCGACATCGACGCGGCACGTGACACTTTCGAGTCTGCTCTCGCGCAACTGGCGCCGCTGCCGTTGCCGTACGACCGCGCCCGGGTGAGCTACGCCTACGGGCAGACGATGCGCCGGGCGGGTCGACGCCGCGAGGCCGACGCGGTGATGCGCTCGGCCCGGGAACTGTATTCGACGCTCGGCGCGACCAGTTACGTCCAACGTTGCGATCGTGAACTCAAGGCGGGCGGCCTGAAGGCCGGCGAGGAGACCGCGGACCGTTCGGTCGACGCCGTCGCCCTCACCCCGCAGGAACAGGCGGTGGCGGCACTCGTCGCAGCCGGCCACACGAACAAGGAAGTGGCCGGCGAACTGTTCCTGTCCGTCAAGACCGTGCAGTATCACCTGACCCGGGTGTACGCGAAGTTCGGTATCCGTTCCCGGAGCGAACTCGCGGCCCGGTTCCGAGAACAGGAGTAGTTGTTTCAGAATGACCGCAGTCGACGAAGACGCCCGGACCGGCGCCGATACCGTCCTGTTCGAACGTCCCGCGCGACCACGCACCACTCTGCGTCGGCTCGGTCGCGACCTCGGGCCCGGATATGCAGCCAACGGCCTTGTCGGGCTGATCTTCTCGTGCACCGGACCGGTCGCGGTGATACTCGCCGCCGGCGCCGCCGGAGGACTGAGCGCACCGCAGCTCGCGTCGTGGATCTTCGGGGTGTTCGTACTCAACGGAATCCTCACCATCGCGATGAGCCTCGCGTACCGTCAGCCGCTCGGGTTCTTCTGGACCATCCCCGGCACGGTGGTGGTCGGCGAATCGCTCACGCACCTGAGCTGGCCCGAAGTGATCGGCGCGTACGTCGTCACATCCGCACTGATTCTGCTGCTGGGACTTTCGGGTCTCGTGCGGCGCGTGATGTCGGCGCTGCCCATGCCGATCGTGATGGCCATGGTGGCCGGGGTGTTCCTGAAGTTCGGGGTGGATCTCGTGCGGGCACTCGACGCCGACGTCGCGATCGCGGTGCCGATGGTCCTGGTGTTCCTGGCGCTCAGCGCAGTTCCGCCTCTCGGCAAGTGGATGCCGCCGATCCTGGGGGCGCTGCTCACGGGAGTGGTCGCGGTCGCGGTGTCCGGCCGGTTCGATCCGGTCGGCGACGATGCCGGGGTGTTCGCGTCACCCGTGTTCACCGCGCCGGTGTTCACCTGGACGGCGATCCTGGAACTCGTTGTTCCGCTCGCCATCACGGTGCTTGTCGTGCAGAACGGGCAGGGTGTCGCGGTGCTGCGCAGCGCCGGACATCACCCGCCGATCAACGTGGCGACGGTCGCGTGCGGGGTGTGGTCCTTCGCGGCAGCGGCGGTCGGCGCCGTGTCCACGTGCCTGACCGGCCCGACGAACGCGTTGCTGGTGTCCTCCGGCG
>NZ_JADZGH010000098.1:0-2384 GCF_015865005.1 Rhodococcus sp. CX | reverse complement strand
TGCACCCCCCACAAGGGTCGGGTGCGGTGGGCCACCCCCATGAGCAGACCGTCCTCGGTCCAGGCGACCGCTTCGAGTGCGTCGGGGACCTGCTCGACGATCAGCGAGTGGTAGCGCACCGCGGCGAAGCGTGGGGGCAGACCGGCGAACAGCCCGGTGCCGGTGTGCACGATCCGGGCCAGGCGTCCGTGCACCGGTTCGGGAGCCCGCACGACCGGCGCGCCGAACAGGTGGCACAAGCCCTGGTGACCGAGGCAGACACCGAGCACGGGCAGTCCGCCGTCGAGCAGTGCCCGCGCGCTGATCCCGAAGTCGCGGGGGCGGTCGGGGCGGCCGGGTCCGGGGGAGACGACGATGTTGTCGAACCGGGCCGGGTCGATGTGGTCCCACGGGGTGTCGTTGGTGACCACGGTCGGCGGCACGCCGTTGACCTCGGCGAGCAGGCTGTAGAGGTTGTAGGTGAACGAATCGTAGTTGTCGACGAGCAGGGTGCGGGTGGGCCGTGCGTCGATGGGCATGGCGGCCTCAGCTCCGGTTCTCGCCGACATCGGCGAGGCGCTGGCGGGCAGGGGGGTCGCCGTCGACGAGCAGGTCCTCGACCCGGCAGGCCTCGTCGATCAGCAACGCGTAGAGGTCGTGCAGAAATTCGATGGACAGACCGTGGCGGTGGGCGTAGTTCGCGGCGCGCTCGTGGACCTGCTGCATCCGTGCCGGTTGCAGCACGGGGATGGCGTGGCGCTGTTTGAGATCGGCGATCCGCGCGATGATGTTCAGCCGGTCGCGGACGTCGTCGAGCAATCTGCCGTCCACGTGGTCCAATTCGGCGCGCAGCCTGGCGAGTTCCACTTCCGGATCCGGTGCGTGGTTGTCGTTCATGGCCGTCACTCCCTGGTGCAGCAAACACGGAATTCCCTGCGGAATTTCCGATTCGCACGTACGAGTCGTCGCTTTCGAATATCGATCGGAGTGCGCTCATGATTACACGCGAAACGATCATGATGCCTTCGATTGACCGTTTTGTGGCGTGCCCGCGTCGCGGCCTTCACACACCGTCGGGAAAGACGACGAATGCCGCCGCGTGGACGGTGCCACGGGGCGGCATTCGGCGGAGTTTCGGTCGTCCGGGATCAGGCTCCGCGACGCTTGGTCTTGAGCAGTTCGAGGCGCTCCTTGAGCAGCTCGTCGAGTTCCTCGATCGAGCGGCGCTCGAGCAGCATGTCCCAGTGGGTCCGCGGCGGCTTGACCTTCTTCGGCTCCGGTGCGGCGCCTTCGACGAGCGTGCCTTCGAGGCCGTTCTTGCAGATCCAGGTGCCGGGAATCTCGGCGTCGTCGGCGAACGGTACGTCGAATTCCTCGCCGTTGTCGCAGCGGTATCGCGCGATGCGGCGTGGCGCCAGATCGTGGTCCCGATCGGTTTCGTAGCTCACCGCTCCGAGCCGGCTGCCTCGCAGTACACGATCTGCCATGGTGGTGTCCTCTCTTGTGTGCTCCGCCCGGGGGCCGCCGTCGGACGGCGAGCAACGACCGGGCGTCGATGCGTCCTGTATGCACAACGTCGACGCGGGCGAATCCGTTCCCGCAGCCCGCGGCGCAGCGGGGAGGCATCATTTTACCGGCCGCGTGCCCGGCCCCGGTAAGGTGTCGGCCCATGACCGGACGTGAGCGCAAACCGGAGACCTGCCTCTGGTGCGGGCGCCCGGTCCCCGATGCCGGGGTGGGCCGCCGGCGCCGGTACTGCCGCCGCTCGTGCCGGCAACGCGCCTACGAGCAGCGGTCCCTGACCCGCGAGGCCGGTCTGCCCGACGGCGCGGTGGTGCTCTCGGCGGAGGAAGCGGTCGCGCTCGCCGACCGGGCGTTCGAGGTGCGGTGCGCCGCCGAGGACGTCGCGACCGCGGTCGCCGAGGGCGCGGACACTACAGAGCTGACCGAACTGTGTGCCGAGCTGCTGCGGGTGGCCCGCGCCGCCGAGCGGATCCGCTGACCCGCCCCGTCCTTCTCGGACGCGGAAGCCACCCGCTGTCGCCGTCGGGCGGAGAAGCCGCCCCCTCGCCGTCAGGCGAAGAAGCCGCCCATCGTGTACACGACCTGGCAGAAGGTGCCGTTGACGTATTCCACGGACCCGAACAAGGCGGACAGGACCGGTCCGGTTCCGGTGTTCACGGTTTTCGACAGCTGGGGTACGCCGTTGACTGTGTCGTCGAGCGTTTCGATGCCGCCGCGGAAGTTGTCCATGTTCAGCCACACGAACTTCAGGTCGGCGCGGGCGGGCTGCACCGGGATGGTGGGGGCGACGAAGATCTTCAGCTGCCCGATCGCGACGTCCGGGTTGACGTTCGGGCCGGGGTGCCGGACTGGTAGATGTTCACCAGCAGGTCCTCGACGGG
>NZ_JADZGH010000097.1:13472-20615 GCF_015865005.1 Rhodococcus sp. CX | reverse complement strand
CTCCGTGGGGAGTCCGGGCCGCGGCGGGCGGATACGGGTCGCGCTACACGGCGACCTTCTGCAGCTGCGGTTCCTTCTCCGGGACCGGGTGACCGTCGTCGTCGCCGAGCATCGACTCGTCGAACGGCAACCGGCCGGCCAGCACCTCGTCGACGCGGGCACGGTCCACGGTCTTGGTCCACGTGCCGATCAGCAGGGTCGCGATGGCGTTGCCGGAGAAGTTCGTGACGGCACGCGCCTCGGACATGAACCGGTCGACACCGACGATCAGGCCGACCCCGTCGACGAGGTCCGGGCGGTGGCTCTGCAGCCCACCGGCGAGGGTGGCGAGCCCGGCGCCGGTCACCCCGGCCGCACCCTTCGACGCGATGATCATGAACACCAGCAGCGACAGCTGCTCGGCCAGCGCGAGCGGGCGGCCCATCGCGTCGGCGACGAACAGCGCGGCCATCGTCAGGTAGATCGCGGTGCCGTCGAGGTTGAAGGAGTAGCCGGTGGGTACGACGACACCGACGGTGGTGCGCTGCACGCCCAGGTGCTCCATCTTGGCGATCAGGCGCGGCAGCGCCGACTCGGACGAGGACGTCGCGAAGATGAGCAGGTATTCGCGGGCCAGGTAGCGGACCAGCTTGAACACCGAGACCCCGGCGACCGCGCGCAGCAACGTGCCGAGGACACCGAACACGAACACCAGGCACGTCAGGTAGAACGCGAGCATCAGCGCACCGAGCTGGAGGACCGCGCTCAGGCCGGTCTGCCCGACCACATTGGCGATCGCGCCGAACGCGCCGATCGGGGCCAGCCACAGGATCATCGTCAGGATCTTGAACACGAGCTTCTGCACGTGCGCGACGCCACGCAGGATCGGCTCACCGGACTTGCCGATGCCCTGGATCGCGAAGCCCACGAGCAGCGCGACGAACAGGGTCTGCAGCACGCTGCCGGAAGTGAGCGCGGACAGCATCGAGGTCGGGATGATCCCGGAGATGAACTCGGCGGTGCCGCCGGCTTCGTGGGCCTTCTCGGCCAGTGCCGCACCGGAGGATGCGGTGGATGCGTCCAGGGTCAGACCGCTGCCCGGGTCGAGCAGGTTGCCGACGAACAGGCCGATGCCGAGCGCGACCGTCGACATGCCGACGAAGTAGATCAGGGCGAGACCACCGATGCGGCCGACGCTGGCGGCCGCGCGCACCGAGCCGATTCCCAGCACGATGGTGCAGAAGATGACCGGGCTGATCATCATCTTGATGAGGTCGACGAACGTGGTGCCGAGGATGCCGAGAGACTTGCCGACGTCCGGTGCCTGCCAGCCGACCAGCACACCGGCGACAACGGCGACGACGACGCCGATGTACAGCCAGTGGGTCCGGTCCTTGCGCCGGGACGCCCGGTCCTTGCGCAGAGACACTGCTGTGGTGCTCATGGGGTTGCCCTTCGATCACGGATACGGATTCGGTGGCAGCCGGTAGGACTCGGGATTCGACCGTGGTACGGCCGGCTGCTGCGGGACCCTGGTAGGGATGTTCCACGCCCGGGTGGTGACCGGTATCACTTCCACCTACCAAAATGGTGATGGTGGGTCGGCGCACGGAGAAGATTGCGTACATAGTGTTCACGGGAGGTCGCCGGTGAACCGTCACGGCACACGCCGGCCGATGAGCGTGGCGGGGCAGCTACTGATCCTGCAGCTCGTGGTGTTCACCGTGGTCACGATCGCCGCAGGGGCGCTGTTCGTCGTCGACGAACGCCGCGACGCCGACGCCACGACCCGCCTGGCCGTGACCGATGTCGCGGTGACCACCGCCCAGCTCCCCGACGTCGCCGAAGGTCTGCGGTCCCCCGATCCGACCGCGGCGCTGCAGCCGCTCGCCGAGCGGATCCGCACCTCCACGGGCGTCGATTTCGTCGTGGTCGTCGACCCGGACGGGATCCGGGTGACCCATCCCGTGCCCGAGCAGATCGGGCTTCCCTACACCGGCCACATCGAGCAGGCCCGTGCCGGGCAGACGTACAGCGAGACGTACACCGGCAGTCTCGGGCCGTCGATCCGGACGATCGCCCCGGTGTACGCGGACGACGGCACGCTCGCCGGGTTCGTGTCGGTCGGGGTGACCCGGGAGCGCATCTCCGAGGCCTTCCTGCGCGGCCTGCCCGGCATCGTCGCGGTCGTCGCGGCGGGGCTGGCGGTGACCGCGGCCGGCGCCGTGCTCATCGCCCGCCGGCTGCGGCGGCAGACGCTGGGGCTGAATCCGGACCAGTTGCTGCGCATGTACGAGCATCACGACGCGGTGCTGCGCGCGATCGGTGAGGGCCTGGTCGTGTTCGGCACGTCGGGCGGTGGGACACCGCGCGTCGACGTCGTCAACGACGAGGCCCGCAGGTTGCTCGGCCTCCGGTCCGGGCCGGTGTCGTTCGAGTCGCTGCCGGAGACCCTGCGCAGGCTCGCGACCGGCGAGGAGGTGCGTGACGAGGTGCACCTGACCCGGGACCGGGTGCTGGTGGTGGGCAGCGACGCGGTGCAGTGGGAGGGCCGGCGGATCGGGACAGTCGTGACCCTGCGCGATCACACCGAGTTGCGCGGCGCGCTCGGAGAGCTGGATTCGGTGCGCGGGTTCGCCGAGTCGCTGCGGGCCCAGGCCCACGAGTCGGCGAACCGGTTGCACACGATCATCACGATGGTCGAGCTGGGCCGGTCCGAGGAGGCCGTGGCGTTCGCGACGCGCGAGCTGGCGGTGTCCCAGAACCTCATCGACCGGTTGACCGCCGACGTCGCCGAACCGGCGCTCGCGGCGCTGCTGCTCGGCAAGGTCGACGAGGCCGCCGAGCGCGGCGTCGAACTGACCGTCACGGAGGACACCGCGCTCGGTCCGGTGCCGTCGGTGCCGTCCCGCGACCTCGTCACTCTCGTCGGGAACCTGATCGACAACGCGATCGACGCGTCCCGCGCCGCCGACGAACCGTGGGTGGAAGTCACTGTTCGTGAAGAGGATTCGACGATGATCGTCGAGGTCGCCGACAGCGGGCCGGGAATGTCGCCGGACACCCTGGCGCAGGCGATGCAGCGCGGATATTCGACGAAATCCGAACATCGCGGACTCGGGCTGGCACTGGTCGCGCAGGTCGTCGCCCGCCACCGCGGGGTCCTGCGCACCGTACCGTCCCTCGGCGCCATGATCGTCGCGGAAATTCCCCTCGGGGGTCGCTCGTGATCCGAGTGCTCATCGTCGAGGACGAACCGCTCATCGCGCAGGCCCACCGCGAATACCTCGGGCGGATACCGGGATTCGTGGTAGTCGACGAGGTGCACACCGGCACCGCCGCACTGCGGGCGGCGACGGCGGCCGTACGCCGTGGCGAACCGATCGACCTGGTCCTGCTCGACATCGGCCTGCCCGACATGAGCGGGCTCGACGTGGCGGCATCACTGGGAGGGTTGCGGCCGAGCCCGGACATCATCGCCGTGACCTCGGCCCGGGATCTCGAAGTGGTCCGCACCGCCGTGTCCCGCGGCATCGTGCTGTATCTGCTCAAGCCGTTCACGTTCGCCGCGCTGCGCGACAAGCTCGAGCACTACGTCGCCTACCGCACCGCGCTGGGTTCAGCGGAAACCGCAGTCGCGCAACACGATATCGATCGGGCGATGGCCGCGCTGCGCACGTCGAACACGAAGGCGTCCGCGCCGAAGGGCATCTCCCCCGCGACCCTCGACCGGATCGCCGGGTTCCTCCGCGAGGCGGACGGTCCCCGCACCGCCGCCGAGGTCGGGACAGCGGTCGGGGTATCGCGTGTGACGGCGTGGCGGTACCTCGAACGTCTCGCCGACGACGGTCTGCTCGTCCGCCTCACCGAATACGGCCGGGCCGGCCGCCCTCAGGTCCGCTACGCCCGCAATCCCCGCCGCACCCCGGGTGACGGGAACCGGCATCCGGACTGACCGGGTGCAGTCCCGTCACCGGGGAGGGCAGGGCGTATCGGCTCAGTCCCGGTCCCGTCGTGCCGCACGGAGGTCCCGAGTCGACTGCTTCGAATCGGTGTAGGGCGCGTCCTTTCGGTTGCACGCCTGGACGAACATGTCGAGAAAACTCCTCTCTCGCCGGGCGGGACGGGCTTCCCTGCCCGAGTCGGCGCTACCGCTCGCAGCAGTCATGGACCGTTCTCCTTCGATCATCGCCGGGACACCGGCCGGTTGGGCGCCGGGCGCCGGTTCCTACATCGGCACCACCGAGAGGAGCCAGGTGTAGGCCTCGACGAGGGGCGTGTGGACAGCGAGGAAAGCAGCTTCTACCAGGGCTCGCACGAATGGTTCTCCTTCTCGTTCCCACGCGTCGATCGGCTCGACGCGCAAACGCTCCTCCGAGCGTCCATCAGCGATTCGGAGCCGGTGCGCAGGAGGATGGGTCGGATTCCTGCGCCGGTCGTGACAGCGGACACTGCCCGGATCGTGGCGATGAACCGGGGCCCGGGACAGGCTTTCGGGAGGATAATCGGTTCGTAGCCGCTGTCGTCGTGGACCGATGCCGAATGATGGTCACACGAACCGTGCGGGGGGCGTCCCAGGGTCGTCCACGGGGCAGCGACGCTCGCTGGTGGTGCCACGGCTACCGAAGGTATGTCCGAGGTGGGGTGAACCCGAAGCCGTCGGCCCGACCACCGGATGCACGACCACCGGATGCAGAGGAGGCGAGGTCGTGACGACGAAGTCTGGCGCCGACAGGGTGGATTCCACGGCGGATCGCAGGGCGCGAGAAGTCGAAGAGCAAATGACCGACGACGAACGGTTCTCCCTGCTCATCAGTGTCCTCGGCGAAGTACCGGGGAGTACGGCGGCGGGCACGCGCGATCCGCGGATCCCCGAAGAGGTCACGAACATGAGCGCGGGTTACACGCCCGGTGTGCCGCGCCTGGGGATTCCGGCGATTCAGAGCAGCGATGCCGGTATGGGGGTGACCAACCCGGGCTACCGGCCGGACGACGAGGGCGCGACGGCGTTCCCGTCGTCGATTGCGCTGGGGTCGAGCTTCAACCCTCGGCTGGTGCGCGAGGGGGGTGAGGCGATCGGCCGCGAAGCGCGGGCCCGAGGGTTCAACGTCCAGCTCGCCGGCGGCTGCAATCTGGCGCGCGACCCGCGCAACGGCCGCAACTTCGAGTACTACTCCGAAGATCCCTATCTGAGCGCGGTTCTCGCCGCCGAGCAGGTCGACGGCATCCAGAGCCAGGGTGTCGTCTCGACGTTGAAGCACTACACGCTCAACTGCAACGAGACCAACCGCCACTGGCTGGATGCGATCATCGACCCCGATGCGCACCGCGAATCGGACCTGCTGACGTTCCAGATCGCGATCGAACGCTCGCAGCCCGGCGCGATCATGAGTGGCTACAACAAGATTGACGGTGAGTACGCCGGCGGCAACCACCACCTGCTGAACGAGGTTCTCAAAGGCGCCTGGGGCTACCCGGGGTACGTGATGTCCGACTGGGGAGCAACCCCGCAGTGGCAGTTCGCGCTCGCGGGCCTCGACCAGGAGTCGGGTGTCCAAGCAGACCTGATGTTGTGGGGCAAGCAGCCCTTCGCCGACGAGCTCAGGGATGCCTACGTCAACGGTGAGCTGCCCGCGGAGCGGCTGTCGGACATGGTGCGCCGCATTCTGCGGTCACTGTTCGCGGTGGGCGTCGACCGATGGGGACCGGCTCCGGAGGTCGACATGGCCGAGCACAACCGGATCGCGCTGGAAGGGGCACGGCAGGGCATCGTGCTGCTGAAGAACGACGGCGTACTGCCGATTCCGTCGGACAGGCCGCTCGCGATCGCGGTCATCGGAGGCTACGCGCAGCAAGGGGTGATCAGTGGCACCGGCTCGGGAGCGGTGGCCCCGGTGGGCGGCTTTGCCGGCGTGATCAAGATCGGTGGAGCGGGCGTCATGGGGAAGCACCGCAACCTGTTCCTGTTCCCACCGTCTCCGCTCGAGGAACTCGAAAAATTCTTGCCCCAAGCGCATTTCGACCTCGATCCCGGGTATACCCCGGCGGAGGCCGCGTTGACCGCGAAGCGCTCCGACATGGTGATCGTCTTCGGGATCCGCGTCGAGGGCGAGGGGTTCGACAGCGTACTCGAAGGTGGTGTAGCCGAGTCCATGACCGAAGGCGTACATCGGTCTGGCCCCGGTCTCGGCGAACCAACGGTAGCCGACCTCTCGCTGCCGTGGGGTCAGGACGCTGTCATCGACGCAGTGGCGTCCGCCAACGCGAACACGATAGTGGTACTGGAGACGGGGAACCCGGTGTCCATGCCGTGGCGAGACAAGGTGAAGGCAATCGTGCAGGCGTGGTACCCCGGACAGGCCGGCGGGCAGGCGATCGCCGAAGTGCTCAGCGGCGCGGTCAACCCGTCCGGACGGCTGCCGATCACCTTCCCGGAAAGTCTCGAGCAGACACCACGACCGGAACTGCCAGGGCTGGGGACGCCGTGGGGCACCGCCGTGACGATCGAATACAACGAGGGCGCCGAGGTCGGCTACCGTTGGTTCGCCGAGACCGGGGCCAGACCGATGTACGCCTTCGGTCATGGACTCGGCTACACCACCTTCGAGTACAGCGACCTCGCCGTGACCGGCGGGGACACGGTCACCGCGACGTTCACCGTCTCCAACACCGGCGACCGCCCCGGTGCCGACGTACCCCAGCTGTACCTCACCGAGGCAGCCGGCGAGCGGCGGCAGCGGCTGCTCGGCTTCGAACGCGTCGAGCTGCAACCCGGCACATCGCACCGAGTGACACTGGTTGCCGAGCCGCGACTCCTCGCGCGCTTCGACGGCACTGCAGGCAAGTGGCGCATCACCGAAGGGACGTACAAGGTCGCGGTGGGCAAGTCCGCCGACAGCCTCGATCTCACCGCCGAGACGACGTTGACGAACGCGCTGTTCGGCAGCTGACCCGAGAACGACGAGCCACGACCGTCCCCGAACCCGGTACGGAGGGCCGGTGTGATTCCCGGGTGGCCCGAGTCCGGTAGTAGTAGTGGGAACGCTCAGCCGGAGCCCCCAAGGAGAACGAACCGTGCGCATCGCCAACCTCGACAACCGTGCCGTCCTCGTCGTCGGTGATCCCGGCGACGAGCGCGCAGTCGACATCGCCACCGCGTCCGAC
>NZ_JADZGH010000097.1:11938-13462 GCF_015865005.1 Rhodococcus sp. CX | reverse complement strand
CTGCCCTCGGTCTTCACGTCGTGGGACGAGGTGCGGGCCTGGGCCCCGAGGTGGACCCGGCAGGCACGACCACGACGGCGATCGACCGCACCCGCCTCGGCGCCCCGTCGTCCGCACCGCGGCAGGTGTTCGCGATCGGACTGAACTATCGCGAGCACGCCGCCGAATCCGGTATGGAGGCGCCGACGCACCTGCCTCCGGTGTTCACCAAGTACGTCTCGTCGTTCTCCGGTCCCGATACCGAGGTCGTCATCCCGGACGGTGGCAACGTCGACTGGGAGGTCGAACTCGTCGTCGTCATCGGACGACAGGGGCACCGGATCGCCGAGACCGACGAGTAGTCGCACGTCGCCGGTGTGACCGTCGGACAGGACATCTCCGAACGCGTGGCCCAGATGCGTGGTCCCGCACCGCAGTTCGGTCTCGCCAAGTCGTTCCCGGGCTTCGCGCCGCAGGGTCCGTGGCTGGTCACCCCGGACGAGTTCGCCGACCCGGACGATCTCGAACTCGGGTGCCGGATCGACGGCGAGGAGGTCCAGCGGGGCCGGACGCGGGAGATGATCTTCCCGGTGCCCGCGTTGATCGCCGCCCTGTCGGAGAACGTCACGCTGTATCCCGGGGACGTGATCTTCACCGGGACCCCCGCCGGCGTCGGCATGGGCCGCGACCCGCAGCGGTACCTGCAGCCCGGCGAAACCCTCGACACCTGGATCGAGGGCATCGGGGAACTGCACCAGCGGTTCGTCGCGGCGGGGCGGGCTCAGTAGACGACCGAGTCCGTGCCTGCCGCATGCCCGAGATAGGCCCGCTCGAGCACCTCCGGTGATGCGGCGAGGTCGGCCGCGGCGCCGGTCGTGGTCACCTCGCCGTGCCGGAGCACCAGTGCACGGTCGGCAACTGTGAGCGCCATGTGCACGTGCTGTTCGACCAGCACGGCGGCAACCTGCCGCTCGTCGACGAAGCGCCGGATCACCGGCAGCAGCGACTCGACGATCACCGGCGCCAGCCCCATGCTCAGCTCGTCGATCAGCAGGACCTTCGGTGCCTGCATGAACGCGCGCCCGATTGCGAGCATCTGCTGCTCCCCGCCGGACAACAGGCCCGCCGACACGTCGAGCCGTTCTCCCAGCAGCGGGAAGTAGTCGATCACCTCCGCGATCGTGGTCCCACCCGGCCTGCGCGCGAGGCGAAGGTTCTCGGTCACCGTCAGTCCGGTGAACAGCGCCCGATCGTCCGGGACGAGCACGATCCCCGCCTTCGATGCGGTTCGGGCGCTGCCCGGCTTGATCCGTACCCCATCGAGTTCGACCGTCCCGGCGAGGGGCGTCAGCAACCCGGCGAGGGTGATCAGCAAGGTCGTCTTGCCAGCCCCGTTGGGGCCGAGCACGGCCATGATCTCGCCGGGCCGTAGCTCGAAGCCGACATCGCGCACGCACGCCCTGCCCCGGCCGTAGCCCGCCGAGAGTCCGTCGCAGTTCATCATCGTCGTCGTCATGTGCCCGATTCCGCCTTGCTCTGGGTCGC
>NZ_JADZGH010000097.1:0-11928 GCF_015865005.1 Rhodococcus sp. CX | reverse complement strand
TCTCGGCCGGGGTACCGTTCGCGATCACCCGGCCGAGATCGAGGACCACGATGCGATCGCACAGTTCGAGGACCAGGTCCATGTCGTGGTCGACGATGACGATCGTCACGCCCGCATCCCGGACCACTTTCAATTTCTCTCCGAGCCAACGACTCTCGGCACTCGCCAAACCTGCGGCGGGTTCGTCGAGCAGCAGCACCTGCGGTTGTCCCGCCAGCGCGCGGGCGACCGAGACCAATTGCTTGCGTCCCTGCGACAACTCACCGACCGGGCGGTCGACCAGCGCGGTGAGACCGAGCATCCGGAACAGGGAGTCTCTCCATTCGACCGACTCCTTCCCACGTCGCCACCCGCCGGCGGCGAACGTACCGACGGCGACATTCTCCCGAACCGAGAGATCGTCGTAGAGCGACATGTCCTGGAACGTCCGGCCCAGTCCGAGCCGACTCCGCCGGTGCGGTGGAAGGTCGTCGATCCGCTTGTCCCCGAGCGCAACCGACCCTCCAGCCTTCGCGAATCCGCTCAACGCGTCGATGCAGGTCGTCTTTCCCGCACCGTTGGGCCCGATGAGTCCGACGATCTCGCCGGACCGCACTTCGGTGGCGAAGTCGGCCAGTGCAGTGACGGCTCCGTGGGTCACCGTGAGGCCGTCCGCGGCGAGGACCACCTTCCCGGCGGTGTCGCTGTCCGCGGAGACCGTGGGCAACTCCGCCCCGGACGCGGTCGCGCCGCTTCCGATATCGTCGAGATCTTCTGTCTTCGAGCCGGTTCCGGAACCGAACCGGCCTCGGAGCCGCTGCATCTGCACGACCACCTGACCGGCGATGCCCTCGGGGTAACCGATCACCGTGAGGACCAGCAGGACACCGCCGATGAGCGCGTAGTAGTCCGCGAATCCCAGCAGCCGGTCCATGAGGACGAACACCACACCGCCGGCACCGAGCACCCCCGAGAGGATGCCACCGCTCACCAGCGTGACGCCCGCGATGTAGATCATCGCGAACATCGCGATCCCGCCGATGGTGGAGTACGACTCGGCGGTTGCCACCGTCTGCTGGTAGGCCATCAGGGATCCGCCGAGTCCGGCGATGAACGCGCCGATCGCGAACGCCGCGAGTTTCGTTCGCGCCACGTTGATCCCGGACGCGGCCGCGGCGCGCTCGTTGGCGCGAACGGCGAGCATGGCAGCACCCAACCGGCCCGTTCGCAATTTGACCACCGCCAGCGCGACGATCACGAGGACGAATAGGCAGAGGAACCCGAACACCGTCCGCGGGTAGCCCGCCCCGGATCCGATCGACAGGTCGATTCCGAACAGGGTCGGTTTCGCGACCGGCGCTCCTCCCATTCCGCCGTTCAGCGCGGTGTTCCGGAACCACACGAATTCCAGGAACACCGCCAGGGCGAGAGTGACCACCGTGACCGGCAAGCCACGGATCCGGAGGGCGGGGAGCCCGACGATCACGCCGATCACCGTCGCCACCATAGCCGCGAGGATCGGCGCGATCGGGAACGGAATGCCCAGATCGACCGTCAACCGGCTCAACGAGAATGCCCCGACACCGGCCAGGGTCAGCTGGGCCAGCGAGATCTGTCCCGCGAAACCCGTCACCACGACCTGCGACAGCCCCACGACCGCGAGGATGATACTGATGATGACCGCCCCGCGGAAGCTTCCCGAGGTGAGAAGTAGCGCCAGGACCGCGACAACGACGCCGGCGATCGCCGGCAGCAGGATCTTCTGCGGACGCGGCGCCCGTCCCAGGGTGGACTTCACGATCGCACCACGTGTCGGCAGTGGTTTTCCCCGGAAGACGAGGAAGACGAGAATGAGTGCGAGCGGCACGAGTTCGGCCATTCCCGCCCGCGGGAACCAGTCCACCGTCGCCTGCAGGTGGGTCATCTCCGACTGCAACATCCCGATGGCGAAACCGGCGGCCACGGTCAGTCCCATCGCGGTGAAGTTCCCGACCAGCGCGGCCGCGAGTGCGGGAATCACGAAGAGCGTGTAGGACACCGGGACGAGCGGAACGATCGGCGCGATGAGGATGCCGCTGATGCCCGCCACCACGGTGCTCAGCGCCCAGTTGCCGAGGGCGATCCGGTCGGGTGAGAGTCCGGTGACGAGCGCACCCTTCTCCGATTCGGCAGCCGCGCGAGTTGCCAAACCGAAACGGGTGTAACGGAACAGAGCGACGAGAATCACCGTCATCGCGACGACGATCACCGCGAACCACAGACGATCCTCGGGAATCCGGACGCCGAGGAGCGTGACGGCACCGTTCGGCAGGATGGGCTTGACCGACACGGGTGTCGTCCCGACACGGATCGCCAGCAGCGCCTGGATGACCAGCATGACGCCGATCGACACCACCGCCTTGGCCACCGGGGGTGCGTTCCGCACGAGCCGGAACACGGCCGCGTAGAGGAACACTCCCAGCAGCGCCGCGATCAGGAGCGACAGGAGAGCCGCGGGGACGAATCCCCACGGCCCGCCCACGTCCACCGTCGTCGGCATTCCGGGAATCGGGTTGAGCAACTCACCTTTCCGGAGCAGCCCGTACGTGTAGGCCACGTACAGGGCGATCGCGCCGGTGGCGAAGTTGACCACGCCCGAGCTACGGAAGGTCATCACCAGGGCGAGCCCCAGCGCCGCGTACACGGCGCCGTTGCCCAACCCCAGTGCGAGGAAAGCGAAGTGCTCGGACATCACTCACTCGTTTCCCGGTGCCCGAACGGCACGTCGCGCCACGATGTGTTCCCTTACCCAGCGGGTCATCCGACGACGACCGGCGAGGTGACCTGGCCGCCCTCGGCAACAGTTGCCCGGATCATCTTGTTGCTGCACACTGTGGGCATCATCGGCATCGCCGTGCCGTCACAGGTGAAGGTGATGCCGTCCGCCGCCGGCATGGGAACGTCCTTGGCGGTCTTGATCGCCTCGTTCACCGCGGCCGCGGTCGGTTCACCCTGCACACCCTGTGCGGCACGGATCAATCCGAGCATCGCCGCATAGCCGGTGCTCGTGAATCCACCGATCTCCACATCGGGGGCGTACTCATCCATCACCGCACGGTAGAGGACCGCTTCGGGCCCGTCGGAATCGATGTCGGCGCCGATGAAGACCAGCGACCCGTCGAGCGTATCGCCGACCGCGTCGACGACCGCGGGGTCGAGGCACGGCTGGATGACCATTTTCGCCTGGGTTGCACCGAGTGTCTGCAGGGACTTGAGCACGGACGTGCACATCGTCCCGTCACCGATCACCGCGACCGCCTCGGTCCCGTCCGCGAGCCCCGCGCTGACCTGCGGTGTGGAATCGGGAGTTCCGGGTGTCACCGGAGCGACCTGCAGCTCCACACCCGCCGCGTCGAATGTGCCCTTACCCACCGCCTCCGTCGAGGCGATCACCGTACCGGTGTCGATCACGTACGCGGCGACCTTCTTGTACCCCTGTTCGGCAGCGTATGCCGCCATGCCCGCGAGGGCACCCGGGAAACCGGGGCTCAGCACGTAGGTTCCGGGTGTCGTCAGCTCCGCGGCGCTCGTCCCGGAAGTCGTGAGATACGGGATGCCGGCCCCGGTGATGATCGGGACCATCGCGGCACCGTTTCCGGAGGTGGTGACGACGACCGCCGAGACGCCCTGCTCCACCATCTGGTTGGCACAGTCCTGGTTGGACGCCGGGTCCTCCTTGGCCGCACAGGAAACGACCTCGATCGGGTGCCCGGCGACGCCCCCGAGATGCGCATTGGCGTACTCGGCGGCCGCCTCCGCCGCCTGCCGGTTCTCCGGCATCGAAATCGCCGGTCCACCTTCGGGGTTGATCAGCCCGATCTTGATCGGTGTACCGGTGGCCGGGTTGTCGGCGAAGGCGCCCTCCGGCGCCTCGACCGAGCTGCCACCCGAGTCCTCGGCACTGTCCGTGCCGCAGGCCGTCCCGGCGATCAGCGCGGGAATCGCGAGGAGCATGCCGGCCCGTAGGACCGAGGTTCGACCGGCGGATCTGCACGTCTTGGACATGAGGCTTCCATCCTTCGTTCACGACGCGGGCGTCGGATGCTGAGGTAGTGACATGGATCACACAAAGCTCGGCTGAGCGTAGGACGGGCGACGCACATGTGTCAATAGGACAGCCTAGTTATCTAGGTGCGATACCTGACGACCGAATCTCCACGCCGAAGTCGGCGCGGTGGTCGCGCGCCCACTGTTCGAGGGTGCGGCCCGGCCGGCCGGTGAGGTCGGCGACGCCCGGGCGCACCGCGTCCGGGACCTCGACGGTGTCGCGCCAGTAGTCGAGGAGCATCCGCAGGATGCCGTCGTCGAGGAACTGCGCCGTCTCGGCGCGGAACTCGTCCGGGGAGATCTCGACCAGAGTGAGGGCGCGGCCCAGTCCGGCGCCGAGAGCCTCGACTTGCTGTGTGCGCGTGAGCGAGCGGTCGTCGGTGAGGGCGGCGACGGCCGCATCGGCGACATCCGCCTCGTGGATCGGTGCCTGCGCGGAGCGCACGTACGGTGCCCGGATCGGCGCGCCGGACCGGATCGACCACGCCCAGGACAGCAGATTGGCCGCGAACGTGCCGGGGCGCAGGATCGTCCAGTTGTCGGTGCGCTCGGTCACCGCCGACTCGACCGCGCTGTGATGAACCTGGCTGGCGGACCCGACGTCACGCGGAAACTCCTGTGCCGCAGCGAGCGACGACAGCACCACGAACTTCTCGACGCCGTGCTCCACGGCGTCGTCCACGAACGCGTCGACGCCGGCCGCGGGAAACACGAACGCGCGGTCCACGCCGGTGAAGGCGGCCCCGGGGACTCCGCCCGGGATCGAGAGGTCGCCGCCGACGACCTCGACGGCGTCGGGCAGTGCAGCAGTGTCGGGGGTGCGGGTGATCGCGCGGACGGATTCGCCGCGCGCGAGGAGCGTATCGATGAGCAGGCGGCCGACGGATCCGGTTGCGCCGGTGACGAGGACGGTCATGGGGCTCTCCTTCGGGTCGGGCACCGACGGTTCGGTGCGCACGCCCACGATCTCCGCAATCGCGGACGAATCCCGTCCTCGTCCACCGTGACCGCGAAAAGGAACCGGCCGCCGCCGCGAAGATCGCGACGACGGCCGGTGCGGCGAACGAAACTGCGGTGAACGAAACCGCTGGGGAACGAAACCCTCAGGGCCGGTAGGCCCCCGAGGTGGCGAGCACCCATGCGAACTCGAACGCGACCTCGCGCCACTTCTCGTAGCGGCCCGACACTCCCCCGTGCCCGGCGCTCATCTCCGTCTTGAGGAGCAGCGGCGCATCGCCGGTCTTGGTGGCGCGCAGTTTGGCGACCCACTTGGCCGGTTCGACGTACAGCACCCGGGTGTCGTTGATGCTCGTGATCGCCAGGATCGCCGGGTAGTCCTTGGCCTCGACGTTCTCGTACGGGCTGTACGAGCGCATGTACGCGTACACCTCGGGATTGTCGAGCGGGTTGCCCCACTCGTCCCACTCGATGACGGTCAGCGGCAGCGACGGATCGAGGATCGAGGTCAGCGGATCGACGAACGGCACGTTCGCGAGGATGCCCGCGAACAACTCGGGCGCGAGGTTCGCGACCGCACCCATGAGCAGACCGCCCGCGCTGCCGCCGTCCGCGACCAGACGATCCGGGGACGTCACCCCGGCGTCGATCAGGTGCTGCGCGCACGCGACGAAATCGGTGAAGGTGTTCTTCTTGGTGAGCGCCTTGCCGTTCTCGTACCAGTGCCGGCCCATCTCGCCGCCGCCGCGGACGTGGGCGACCGCGAACACCATGCCGCGGTCCAGCAGCGACAGCCGTGCCACCGAGAACCCGGGATCGATGCTCGCCTCGTACGAGCCGTAGCCGTAGAGCAGTGTCGGGGCGGGACCCTCGGGCAGGTCCTTGCGCTGCACGATCGACAGCGGAATCCGGGTGCCGTCTTCCGCGACCGCCCACTCCCGGCGCTGCTCGTACCGGGTGGGATCGAAGTCGCCCAGCACCGGTTGCGCCTTGCGCAGCAGCAGTTCGCCGGTGTCGACGACGAGGTCGTAGACCCGGCTCGGGGTGATGAACGACGTGAACCCGAGGCGGAGCGTCGGCTGGTTCCACTCGGGGTTCGCGCCCGGTCCGACGGAGAACAGTTCCTCGTCGAATTCGATCTCCGTGAAATCGCCGTAGCCGTCGGCCGTCAGCGGCCACACCGCGAGCCGGGTCAGCGCCTCACGCCGGTACCCGATGACCAGGTGACCCGCGAACGCGTCGACGTCCTCGAGCCGCACGTCGTCGCGGTGCTCGATGAGGGTGTGCAGTGCGGACGGATCGTCGACGGGCGCCTCCGCGAGCACGAAGTTCTCGGCCTTCACGCCGGCGGGATCGACGTCGTTGTGCAGCACGAGGAATCGGTCCTCACCCGCGACGACGGCGTGCTCCGCGCTGTACTCGACACCCTCACGGCGTGGCAGCAGCACACGGAATTCGCCTGTCGGGTTCTCGGATTCGAGGACCCACCCTTCGGTGGTGATCTTCGATCCGACCCAGATCATCAGGTACTTCTCGCTGCGGGTCGAGCCCACCGACACCCAGAACCGCTCGTCCGGTTCGTGGAAGACCTTCACGTCCTCGCTGCGGTCGGTACCGAGGCGGTGCCGCCACACCGTGTCCGGCCGCCACGACTCGTCGACGGTGAGATAGAAGACGTGGGTGTGGTCGATCGCCCACGTCGCGCCGGGCGCGGTGCCGGGAATCTCGTCGGGCAGCAGTTCACCGGAGACGAGGTTCTTGAACCGCAGCGTGTACCGCTCGTCGCCGACCACGTCGGTCGAGTAGGCGAGCAGCGTGCCGTCGTGGCTGACCGAGAACGCGCCGATGGAGAAGAACTCGTGGCCCTCGGCTTCGGCGTTGCCGTCGAGCAGGATCTGCTCGCCGGGCAACTCGACGCCCGGCGCCGGTTCCGGCGGTGTCCAGTCGTCGGGGCCGGAGATCGGGCAGCGGCACTGGATTCCGTACTGCTTCCCCTCGGCGGTGCGGGCGTAGTACCACCAGTCGCCGAGCCGGGTCGGCACCGACATGTCGGTTTCCTGCGTGCGCGACTTGATCTCGTCGAAGATCTTCTCGCGCAGCGGCGCCAGGTCCGCGGTCTGCTGTTCCGTCCACGCATTCTCGGCCTCGAGATATGCGATGACGTCGGGGTTCTCCTTGTCGCGCAACCATTCGTACTCGTCGACGAAGGTGTGTCCGTGATGGGTGCGCTCGATCGGAACCTTCTTGGCGACCGGGGGCGCCGACAGGGGTGCCGACTCCGGCATCACTGCCCCCCGATCCAGTCGTCGAACGACAGCCCGGAGATCCGCTCGTAGGCCTCGATGTAGCGGGCACGGGTCTTGTCGACGACGTGCTGCGGCAGCGCCGGCGGCGGGGTGTCGGACTTGCGGTCCCAGCCGGATTCCGGCCCGGTCAGCCAGTTGCGGACGATCTGCTTGTCGAAGCTCGGCTGCACCTTGCCTTCCTCGTACTCCTCGGCGGGCCAGTAGCGCGACGAATCCGGGGTGAGCACCTCGTCGGCGAGCACCAGGTTGCCGGCCTTGTCGAGACCGAACTCGAACTTGGTGTCGGCGAGCAGGATGCCGCGCTCGGACGCGTACATCGCGGCGCGGTCGTAGATGTCGAGGGTGTCCTGGCGCAGCTTCATCGCGAGGTTCAGGCCGACCTTCTCGGCGACCTGCTCGAAGCTGATGTTCTCGTCGTGGTCGCCGAGGTCGGCCTTGGTGGCGGGGGTGAAGATCGGCTCCGGCAGGCGGCTCGCCTCGACGAGCCCCTCGGGCAGCTTCACTCCGCACACCGAGCCGGTGGCCTGGTAGTCGAGCAGGCCGGAACCGGTGAGGTAGCCGCGGGCGACGCATTCGACGGGCACCATCTGCAGCCGCTTGACGACCAGCGCACGACCCAGGAGGTCTTCGGGGATGCGTTCGTCGTCGGGTTCACCGGCGAGATGGTTGTTCGCGTCGAGCAGGTTGAAGAAGAACACGCTCATCGCGGTGAGGACCCGGCCCTTGTCGGGAATCGGGGTGGCGAGCACGTGGTCGTAGGCCGAGATCCGGTCGCTGGCCACGAGCAGCAGGTGCTCGTCGTCGATGACATACAGGTCGCGGACCTTGCCGCCGGCGAGGTGGGAGTAGGACTCGAGTGAAGGACGCACGATGTCACCCTAGTGCTCGCGGGCGACATCCACGCCAAGCCGGTGACAGATCTCCCATCCGTGACAATGTCGAAGACACTCGGACACGATCCGATCGACGACGGGAGCACGATGGCAGCGGGAACGGTACATGTGGACGTCGGGTTCCGGTCGGAACGCGGTCCGATCCTGCTGGCCCTGATGCTCGCGACCGCGCTGGTCGCGCTCGAGAGCACCATCCTCGCGACCGCCGTCCCCACGATCGTCGCCGACCTCGGCGGATTCACCCAGTTCCCGTGGTTGTTCTCGAGCTATCTGCTGACGCAGGCGGTGCTCGTGCCGGTGTACGGCAAGCTGTCCGACGTGTTCGGCCGCAAACCGGTCCTGCTGTTCGGGATCGCGGTGTTCGCTCTCGGATCGTTGCTGTGTGCGCTGGCGTGGAGCATGCCCGCGCTGATCGCGTTCCGGGCGGTGCAGGGCATCGGCGCGGGGGCGGTGCTGCCGATGGCGCAGACCATCGCCGGGGACATCTATACCGTCGCCGAACGCGCGAAGGCGCAGGGCTACATCGCCAGCGTGTGGGGAATGTCCTCGGTCGTCGGGCCCGCGATCGGCGGCATCTTCTCGGACTTCGCATCCTGGCGCTGGATCTTCTGGGTGAACCTTCCGCTGTGCGCGCTCGCGGCGTGGGTGCTCATCCGCAGCTTCGACGAGTCGCGGACGGAGGACCGGCCGGAACGTCGGCCGATCGACTGGGCGGGCGCGACGGTTCTGGCGCTGGCCGCCGGGCTGCTGATCCTCGGTCTGCTCGAGGGCGGCCAGTCGTGGGCGTGGGCGTCGGTGCCGAGCGCGGCGATCTTCCTGGCGTCGGCCGCCCTGTTCGTGGTGTTCGGCCTGGTGGAGCGGCGGGCCGCGGATCCGATCCTGCCGGTGTGGGTGTTCACGCGGCGGGTGCTGTTGTCGACGAGCGCGGTCGCCGTGATGGTCGGCGCGGTGGTGATGGGCCTGACGTCGTACGTTCCGGCCTTCGTGCAGGGAGCGCTCGGCACCACTGCCCTGGTCGCCGGGTTCACCCTGGCGACGCTGACCATGGGCTGGCCGGTCGCGGCGTCGCAGTCGGGACGGTTGTATCTGCGCGTCGGGTTCCGGGTGACCGCGCTGATCGGCGCGGTACCGGCGATCTGCGGCACGGCCCTGCTGACGCGGCTCGACGTGCACTCGCAGATCTGGCACGTCGCGGCGTGCTGTGTGCTCATCGGTCTCGGGATGGGACTGATCGCCAGCCCCTCGCTGATCGCGGCGCAGGCGAGCGTCGGGTGGTCCGAGCGCGGCGTCGCGACCGGGGCGAACGCGTTCGCGCGCGGACTGGGCAGTGCCGTCGGGGTCGCGGTGTTCGGGGCGTTGGCCAACGCGGCGGCCGGGGGTACGGATGCCCCGGATGCCGGGCAGGTCGCCGCGTCGATCGATCCGGTGTTCTCCGCGGTGCTGATCGCGACGATCGCGCTGGCCGTCGCGGCGGCGACGATCCCGGGCCGCCCCGCCGACGCATCCTGACGCCGCAGCCCCACACGACCGGCGGTCGTGCGGGGCTGCATCGCCGTGGGTGGGAAGCGATCAGCAGGTGATGTCGCCGTCCGGCACGGTCAGGTCGACGAGGTACGACACGACCGGGGTGTCGATGCACCACTGTCCGGTCAGCGCGACCCCGTGCTGGGTGCCGCGGTAGGTGACCAGGACACCGCCCAGCTGATCCGCCAGATCGACACCGGCCTGGTAGGGCGTCGCGGGGTCCTCCGTGGTGGACACCACCAGCACCGGTGCCAGTCCCGACACCTCGACGGTGTGCGGGGTGCTCGTCGGCGGCACCGGCCAGAACGCGCACGTGTCGAGAGGTGCCTGACCGGAACCGTAACCGTCGTCGAGGAACGGTGCGGCCTCGCGCAGGCGAGTGTCGAGTTCACCGAGCGCCGCCCGGTCGGTCGAGGCAGGATCGTCGACGCATCGCACGGCGGTCATCGCCTCCGCCGAGTTCGAGTAGGCGCCGTCGGCGGATCGCCCCTCGTACAGGTCGGCGAGCATGAGCAGCGTGTCGCCGTTGCCCGCAGCCAGCTCGTCGAGCCCCGCCATCAGCGGCTCCCACATGTTCGGCGAATACAGACCCGCGATCACGCCCGTCATCGCATCCGAGTAGCTGAGGCCACGCGGATCCGCAGTCGCCGCCGGGCTGTCGACGAGGGGGTCGACGAGTTCCCGGAACCGCTGCACCGCCCCGGCGGGATCGTCCCCGAGCGGGCACCCGGCGAGTGTCGTGCAGCGCGTTGCGAACTCGTCGAACGCCTGCTGGAATCCGGCCATCTGGTTCAGCACCTGTTCGTCGGAATTCTGCTGGGGATCGAGGGCGCCGTCGAGGACCATCGCGCGCACGTTCTGCGGGAACTGCTCCGCGTAGGCGGTGCCGAGCCGGGTGCCGTACGAGTAGCCGAGGTAGGTGAGCTGCCGGTCGCCGAGCACCGCGCGGAGGACGTCCATGTCCCGGGCGACATCCCGTGTGCCGACGTTCGCGAGCACGTCCGTGCCGGTTCGTTCGGCGCACTGTGCCGCGAACTCCTGCGCCTCCTGTTCTGCCTCGGCAATAGCCTCCGGGCTGCGGTCGAGATCGGCCTCGGCCCTGTCCTCGTCCTTCTCCTCGGGGGTCAGGCACACGATCTGCGGGGTCGACGCTCCGATGCCGCGCGGATCGAACCCGATGACGTCGAAGTGCTCGGCCAGCGGCGTTCCGGTCCCCACCACTGCCATGCCGAGCCCGGAGGCACCGGGGCCACCGGGATTGACGAGCAGGGAACCGACCTTCTCACCGGTCGCCGCCATGCGGGACACCGCGATCTGCGCGGTCTGTCCCTGCGGATCGCCGTAGTCGACGGGAACGTTCACCTTCGCGCACTCGAGCGTGCTGAGGTCGGATCCGTCGGTGCTGAACCCGTCGCACGAACCCCACTCGATCTGCTGGGTGTAGAAGTCGTCCAGGCCGTCCGGGATCTCCCCGGCATCCGAGCGCACGTCGGGATCCGCCGCGGCGTACGGCACCGTGACGACACCGGCGGTCAGGAACGCCGCGGTCGTCAGGATCGCCGCTGCAGCGGCCCGCCGTCGCGGACGCACCTCGGAGAACTGTGAAGCCACCATGCGATTCGCCTGCCCTTCAAGAGGTTCGGGCGGACCTGCCCGAAGGCCCGAAGCGGAGTCTTCGGGTCCTTCGAGCGTCGCGGCGAAGGGTGGGGCGAACCAGCAGCCCTGGGTGGAGACAGCGGTACCCTCTGCGTTACCGGGGAATCCCGGAACGTGAGACGGTCAGGAACGCGTGAGCAGCGTGCACCACTGGTCGAGATCGGGAGCGGACGCCAGCGACACGAAATCGATGTCGGCTCCGGCGCCGCGCCAGTGTTCGACGAGCGCCATCAGACGCACCGAGTCGAGACCCTGGTCGACCAGGCTCGCCGTCGGGTCCAGCTCGTCGGGCTCCACCTCGAGAATCCGGGCGGTGTCGGCGAGAATCGTTCCCCGATCCAGCATGCTTCTCCTTCTGCTACGAATGCGCCGGCGCTGCCGTCACCGGCCCCCGACACCCGAGATATTTCGGTTAGGCTAACCGAAATCGAATACGGGTCAAAGCTCCCGTTCGCCCGACTCGACCCGGGCGAATGCGGTTCGACACCCACCCCGACGTGGTAGCACCAAAGGTTAGCCTAACCGTA
>NZ_JADZGH010000096.1:10774-13395 GCF_015865005.1 Rhodococcus sp. CX | reverse complement strand
CGAGCCGCTGGAGCCGCTCGAGCCGCCGATCGGGCTGTCCGGTTTCGGCAGGGTCTCCGGGCACGGGTCCGCGCACGGATCCGCCGGCAGCGGTGCCTGCGGTACCCGCGTGGTGTCCGGGGCGGCCCCCGGCACCTCGACCTGCACGAACTCCGGGTACGGCACCGGCAGTTCCAGGACGCGCGGAATCTCGATCGGCGGCGCGCCGGATCCGGGCTTCTCGGCGGCCGGATCGAAACCGGTCTCCCCGCACGAGTTCACCGGAGCTGCGCCCTCGGCGCTCGCGGGCACCGCGAGAAGCGGCAGCGTCAGCGAGACGAGTGCCAGCGACGTGAGCACCGCGCGACGGGACATGGGCGCCTCCTGACGGAACTGCACTCGAGTGCTGAACCAGGAGAACCTAACAAATCGGACCCGTTCACATCCGGAGGCGGCGCACGGCGAGGACCCCGGCGAGTCCGGCCAGATAGATCCCGACACCCGCGACGGCGAGGGCGGGCGAGCGTCCGTCGGGTGCGACGAAGACGGCGGCCGCGGCGATCGCGGCGAGGAAGGCGATGTTGAACACGGTGTCCTGGAGCGCGAAGACCTGGCCGCGCCGGGCAGGTCGTCAAGCTCTCGGGTGACGCCGCGATGCAGATCGAGATCGACGACGCCCGGCGAGACCGAGGAGGAACGCGGCGACGAGCAGCGCCGTCTGGGTGAGGAGCGTGACGAACAGCAGTTGCACGATCGCGGCCGTCAGCAGTGCGCCGGTGATCGTGCGCGGCCGTCCCGCCCGGGGCAGGAGGATCGGGGTGACGATCGCGGCCACGAGCATGCCCGTCGCGGTCGCGGCGACCGCGACCCCGAACCCGGTGAGCCCTTCGGCCGCGGAGCCGTTCCCGCCCTCGCGCAACACCAGAACCATGATCAGGGTGTCGATGCCGAAAACGATGCGGTGGGTGCCGATTCCGATCATCGCGACGGTGACGCCGGGTGCCTGCCAGACCGCGACGGCGCCGGTGTGCAGTCCGTCGAGGACGGATCGCACGGCGCTGCGCGGCAGAATCTCGTCCGGACCGAGACCGTGCCGCGGGAAGCCGCCGGCGGCGACCGCCGCGATCACCGATCCGGACGCTCCCAGCGCGACCGCGATTCCCGATCCGGTGTCGCCCGCGCCGACGATCCCGATGGTGCTCACCGCGACCGCGGCACCCGCGGCCGACACCCCCGATCCGACGGTCGCGAGCACGGAATTGACCGGTACGAGCCAGGATTGGGCCACGGTGTGCGGTAGCGACGCGGATACCCCGGCGAGCACGAACCGGCTCACGCCGACGGCGGCGAGCGCCAGCAGGAGCAATGCGGTCTCTCCCCCGCCGGTGAGCAGCACCGCGGCCGCGGAGAGGATGAATGCGCCGCGCAGCATGTTGGCCCACAGCAGCACGAGGCGCCGGTCCCAGCGGTCGAGCAGCGCACCGGCGAACGGTCCGACGACCGAGTACGGCAGCAGCAGAACCGCGAACCCGGCGGCGATGGCGGCCGGATCGGCGTGCCGTTCGGGGTTGAACAGGATCGCCCCGCCGAGCGCGGCCTGGAACAGTCCGTCACCGAACTGGCTCGCGAAGCGGACGGTGGTGAGCCGGGCGAGGTCCGGTGAGTGACGGAGAGCCGTCGCTGTGGATCGCCATGCCTGCCGCTTCGACTCCTGCACGACCCGACACTATCCCCCGCCCGAGAGGCGGTGGGAACGTCAGGCCGCCGCCCGGTGCTCGCGCCACCACCGCACGGTTTCGGCGGCGGCCACCGGCAGCGGTGTGGCCGTCACGCCGAGTGCCTCCTCGCTGCGGCTCGAGTCCATGACGAACGGGTCGGTGAACTGGTAGAGCATCTCCGCGAGCTCGCGTGCGTCGCGGTTGACCAGGGCACCACCGCGCAGCACCCACGCGGGGATGGTGCCGACCTTCGGTACCGGTATGCCCGCGGCGGTCGCGAACGCGGCAACCATTTCGCGCTGCGTGACGGCCGGTGCGGTGGGTGCGTGCACCACGGTGTTCCACACGGCGGGGGTGTCGGCGGCGGCGATCATCGCGGCGGCCAGGTCCGGCACGTAGGTGAACGAGTGCGGGACGTCGGCCGAGCCGAGCACCCGCGGGGTGCGTCCCGCGAGGATCGTGGGGACCATGCGCTCTCCGGCGTGGGCGTTCAGCGCGCGCGGGCCGAAGTAGTCGGACGCGACGACGCTGACCGTAGGCGTGGTGTGCGCGGCGCGTTCGGCGAGCAGGCGGGTACGGACGCCGCGCTTGCCGGTGGTGGCGTTGCGCGGGGAGTCCTCGCGCATGACCCGGTCGGGCTCGCTGTAGGAGTAGAGGCTCTCCGGGAAGATCACGACCGCTCCGGCCTTTCCGGCCGCGTCGAGGACGGTGCGTTCGGCGGCCGGAAGTTCGCGTTCCCACGCCTCGGCTCGATAGGCGGAGCCGTGGATGCACATGTGGACGGCGGTGATCGTGTCGTCACCGAACGCGGCGGCGAGGGCGGCCGGATCGGAGACGTCGGTGCGGACGCGTTCGACGAGCGGATGGTCCGGTCCGCTGCCGGAACGGGTGAGGACGCGGACGCGCCGGCCGCTGTCGGCGAGT
>NZ_JADZGH010000096.1:9659-10764 GCF_015865005.1 Rhodococcus sp. CX | reverse complement strand
GGTCCGGCACCGCACACGACCTGGAGATTCGACATGGTGTTCTCCTCTGCATCGAAATGTGAGCACTGCTCTCGTTTGCATCGAGCATGCGCTTCCGAACGGCCACTGTCAAGAGCACTGATCACTTTTGTTGACAGTGCTCACTGATGAGGGCAGGCTCGACGGCATGGCAGCAACGACTCCCCGCGCCCGGGCCCGGGCGCAGACGATGGCCGACATCCTGCGCATCGGACGCGAACACCTCGCCGTGCACGGCGCCGCCGCGCTGTCTCTCCGTGCCGTCGCACGCGACCTCGGCGTGGTGTCGTCCGCCGTCTACCGCTACGTCGCCAACCGCGACGAACTGCTCACGCTGCTCGTCGTGGACGCCTACGAGGAACTCGGCAACGCCGTCGACAACGCCGTCGTGGTCGTCGACCCGCACGACGCGCCCGAACGCTTCCGCGCCCTCGCCCGCGCGGTCCGCCGGTGGGCGCTGCGCGAGCCCGCCCGCTACGCCCTGCTGTTCGGCAGTCCCGTGCCCGGTTACCGCGCGCCGGCCGAGCGCACCACCGAACCCGGCACCCGCGTCGTGACCCGGCTCGTCGAGATTCTCACCAGCGCGTACGCGGACGGCACGCTGCGACTGCCCGAGCCGGACGGGATTCCCGGCAGCCTGCACGCCGACCTCGACCGGATCCGCAGCGAAACGGGCACCGATCTGCCCGACGCGGCCCTGGCCCGCGGCATTCTGCTGTGGTCCTCGCTGTTCGGTGCGGTGAGTTTCGAGGTGTTCGGGCAATACGGCGAGAACACCTTCGCCGCCCCCGACGACCTCTTCGAGCACCATCTCACGGTCCTCGCCGAGACGGTCGGTCTCACGGCCGCACCGCCAAAATCGTGAGCGGGGCTTACGGGCGTCCGGGTGGCGACAGTGGGATGATGTCCGGGTGGCGCAACACCAGGACGAACCCGAGGACCGAACGGCAGCAACAACGCCGAACGTGCGGGCCGGGAGCCTGCTGGTGTCGGCCACCGACCTCGTCGAACCCACCTTCCGCCGCACCGTCGTCTACATCATCGAACACAACGAATCGGGCAGTTTCGGTGTCGTACTCAACCGCCT
>NZ_JADZGH010000096.1:0-9649 GCF_015865005.1 Rhodococcus sp. CX | reverse complement strand
CTGCCCCAGTGGGTACCGGTCTCCGCCGAACCGAAGGCCCTGTTCGTCGGCGGCCCGGTCCGGCGCGACTCCGCGCTGTGCCTCGGCACCCTCCGAATCGGCACCTCCGCCGACGGAATCCCCGGAGTGCGCCGCGTCGACGGACGTGTCGTCATGATCGATCTCGACACCGACCCGCAGGTCGTCGGACCCGTCGTCGAAGGCGTCCGGATCTTCGCGGGCTACGCCGGCTGGAGCGCCGGCCAGCTCGAGGGGGAACTGAGGAACCGCGACTGGATGGTCCTGTCGGCACTGCCGCAGGACCTTCTCGCCCCGGCCCGCCTGGACCTGTGGGCCCGCGTCCTGCGCCGCCAGCCTCTGCCGCTCGCCCTGCTCGCGACGCACCCCATCGAGGTCGAGCGCAACTAGGTGGGCCTTCGGCCCCGGTGTGCCTTTGTGGCGGTCCCAGCCGCCACAAAGGCACACCGCTCAGTGAGCGAAATGCTTTTCCGTCGAATGCTTTCCGATTCCGCTCTTGCGTAGTTCGTCGCACACCTCGACGAGGTCCGTGTGCAGCATCCGGGCCAGATCGGCGCTGAATCCCTCACGGACGACGATCCGCAGCACCGCGACGTCCTCGGCGTCCGCGGGCATCGTGTATGCCGGCACCTGCCATCCGCGGGCACGCAGTTCGTGTGAGATGTCGAAGACCGTGAAGCCCGGATCGTCGGTCAGTTCGAAGGAGATGACCGGGATGGCGCTGCCGTCCGTGATGACGTTCATGCCCTCGATCTCGGAGATCCCCCGCGCCAACCGGACCGCCGTCGTGCGGAGCGTTTCCATGATCCGCTGGTAGCCGGAGCGGCCGAGGCGCAGGAAGTTGTAGTACTGGCCGACGATCTGGTTGCCGGGGCGTGAGAAGTTCAGGGTGAACGTCGGCATGTCGCCGCCGAGATAGTTGACCCGGAACACCAGGTCCTCGGGCAGCGCGTCCTGGTCGCGCCACACCACGAATCCGATTCCCGGATAGGTCAGGCCGTACTTGTGGCCGCTGACGTTGATCGACGCCACGCGCGGTACCCGGAAGTCCCATTCGAGTTCCGGACGCAGGAAGGGCACCACGAATCCGCCGCTCGCGGCGTCGACGTGCAGCGGCACGTCCGGCCCACCCGACGCGGCGACCTCGTCGAGAACCGCGGAGATCTCCGATACCGGTTCCAGCTCACCGGTGTACGTGGTGCCGAGGATCGCGACGACGCCGATCGTGTTCTCGTCCACGGCTTCTCGCACCTGATCCGGCGTGATCGAGTAGCGCCCGGGTTCCATCGGAAGGTACTTGGGTATCACGTCGAAGTAGCGGCAGAACTTCTCCCACACCACCTGAACATTGCTTCCCAGAACAAGATTCGGACGGGAGGTGTCGCCGCCGGCCGCTTCGTGACGTTGCCGCCACCGCCACTTGAGGGCGAGCCCGGCGAGCATCACCGCCTCACTCGAGCCGATAGTCGACACACCCGTCGCCGACGCCGGATCGAACTCCGTGAGTCCCGGCGCGTTGAACAGGTCCGCGACCATTGCGACACAGCGTTCCTCGATCGCTGCGGTCGACGGATACTCGTCCTTGTCGATGAGGTTCTTGTCGAAGGTCTCCGCCATGAGACGGCCCGCCTCCGGCTCCATCCATGTGGTGACGAAGGTCGCGAGATTGAGCCGGGAACTGCCGTCGAGCATCAGCTCGTCGTGGATGAACCGGTACACCGCGTCCGGTTCCATCGATCCCTGAGGCAGTTTCGACGCGGGCACCGGGTCGGTGTCGAGGCGGGTCGTGTAGGCGGGAGCGAGTATCCCGTCGGGGTGTGATCGTCTCCGATGACTCACTGGAACCTCCGGGCATCCGGTCGATTGTGCTCCATGGAAATTCGCATTCCATTGAACCGGACCGGTCCGTACGATGTCCCCGTTTCCCGTAGCTCGGCCGGTTCGGGATTCCGGCGCGGAGTTCAGCGGACGCGAGCGTCGGCGAGGCTGTTGAGCGCCCCGGCCATCTCCTGCGCCCGCTCCGTGGTCACGGTGAACTCGTGACCGCCCGCGGTGGTGAACACCAGCGCCGGGCCCGTGTTGGTGACCAGTCCGTACCGGCCGCGGCCCTTAGCGCGCAGCCCCCAGCCGCCCCAGTCCTCGAACGGCCGGGTCTCGGTGACCTTCGCACCGATCATCTCGTCGAGGCCGTATTCGACCGCCGTCATGCCGAGGTTGCGCACGCGCACGCCGGCCTCGTCGACGGTCACCCGGAACCGCAGCAGGCTCAGCACCAGCACCCCGACCGGCAGGAAGATTGCGAGCGGCCACCAGGAGCCGGCGGACCAGCACACGAGCACGGCCGGGCCCAGCACCACGAGTGCCAGCACGGCCGTGGTGCGGGTGCCGGTCCCGACCTGGTCGACGATCGGCAACTCGACGCGACCGCGAGGGAGCTTCGCGTCAGGGGCAGCGGTCGCCGGGACCCGCTCCCGGTAGTCCCGGAGCAACGCGGCACCGACGAGCCCGACCGCGACACCGAGCAGAACGCCGAGGCCGATCGACCACATCGGCAGCTGCGCCTGCGCCGCGTCGGAAAGGTCCAGCTGCGCCGCCAGCATGGTCACGTGGATGGTCACCAGCAGTCCGGTGACGCCCAGCCCGACGACGAGCATGTACCGCCGCATCATCAGCATGGCCTGCGCGAGCGCCGCGATCGCGCTGCAACCGCCACCGACCAGCACGATGACCAGGGCGATCGTCCACGCGTTCGACATCGGCGAGGAGAACCCGTCCGGGTCCGGACCGGGCCAGTGCGTCGCGATCGCGGCGGGCAGGCGAGGTTCCCACGCAGCGGTGACCAGCACCGCGGCCACGGCGGCGGCGATCGGAAGGGCGATGCCGAACAGGGCACCGGCGGGATCGATGATGCGGCGGGTCGTCACCGGCCCAGAGTAGGGACTGCGGGACGATCCGCGAGAGTGCCCGAGACGTGTGTCGTCAGGCGCCGACCGTCGTCAGGCGGTGGGCTCGCACGCGCCGCGCAGGCTGCACGCGCCGCACGAGGTGCCGCAACCCTCGGTCTCCTCGGGCTTGGTGACAGCGGCCACCCGCGCCGCGATGGATCCGCCGGCCCCGGCCGTGGCGAACGCCGCCACGATCGTGACGACGACGGCGACGACACCGGCGACGGTCGGCAGCGTCAGCGCGGCGACACCACCGGCGACGAGCAGCACGGCGGAACCGAGGATGCTGGGGGCCGCGACCTTGTTGGCCAGGGCGAACGTCTCGTCGTCGCGCAGCGTGTCCGCGGTGCGGACACCTGCCCAACGGTTGCGTCCGAGCCGTCCGGTGAGCCCGGCGACGGCGACGACACCGACAGCGAGGGCGAGTACGAACAGCACGATGGCGACGATCAACACGGCGACCAGGATACCGCCGGACGCAGCCGCCGGTCCGGTCGGGTTCGGCCACGTTCTACCCTGGTCGGAGGTAACAGACGCCAGCCAAGTAGATAGCGACCGCCGTGACTCGTCCTGATCAGACTTCCACTCCGTCGTCCGACGCCACCCCGCAGCATCGGTACACCGCCGAGCTTGCCGGGCGGATCGAGCAGCGCTGGCAGGAGCTGTGGCGCGAACGCGGCACGTTCGAAGCGCCGAACCCGGTCGGCCCCCTGGCCGGCGACGTGCCCGCCGACAAGCTGTTCGTGCAGGACATGTTCCCGTACCCGTCCGGTTCGGGCCTGCACGTCGGGCATCCGCTCGGTTACATCGCCACCGACGTCTATGCGCGCTACCACCGCATGCTGGGCCACAATGTCCTGCACACGCTCGGTTACGACTCGTTCGGGCTGCCGGCCGAGCAGTACGCGGTGCAGACCGGCACGCATCCGCGCACCACGACCGAGGCGAACATCGCGAACATGAAGCGGCAGCTGCGTCGTCTCGGCCTCGGCCACGACGAGCGTCGTGCCGTCGCGACCACCGACGTGGACTTCTACCACTGGACGCAGTGGATCTTCCTGACCATCTACAACGCGTGGTACGACACGGAGGCCGGAAAGGCCCGCCGCATCTCGGAACTCGAGTCCGAACTCGAGTCCGGTGCCCGCACCCTCGACGACGGCCGCGACTGGGCCGCGCTGTCGGACGCCGAGAAGCAGGACGCGCTCGACGCCTACCGCCTGGTGTACCGCTCGGATTCGCTGGTCAACTGGTGCCCCGGCCTGGGCACCGTGCTCGCGAACGAGGAGGTCACCGCCGAGGGCCGCTCCGAGCGCGGCAACTTCCCCGTGTTCCGGAAGAACCTGCGGCAGTGGATGATGCGCATCACCGCGTACTCCGACCGTCTCATCGACGATCTCGAGTTCCTGGACTGGCCGGACAAGGTCAAGACGATGCAGCGCAACTGGATCGGCCGCAGCCACGGTGCCCAGGTGAAGTTCGCCGTCGACGGCCACGAGGACGCCGAGATCGAGGTCTTCACGACCCGCCCCGACACCCTGTTCGGCGCCAGCTACGTCACGCTCGCGCCCGAGCACGCCCTGGTCGACGAGATCGTCGGCGGCGCGTGGCCCGAGGGCGTCGACGAGCGCTGGACCGGTGGCGCCGCCACCCCGGCCGAGGCCGTCGCCGACTACCGCGCCGCGATCGCCGCCAAGTCCGATCTGGAGCGGCAGGAGAGCAAGGAGAAGACGGGCGTCTTCCTCGGCGCGTACGCCGTGAACCCGGTCAACGGCGAGAAGCTGCCGGTGTTCATCGCGGACTACGTGCTCACCGGCTACGGCACCGGCGCGATCATGGCCGTGCCCGGACACGACCAGCGCGACTGGGAGTTCGCGACCGCGTTCGGCCTGCCGATCCGCGAGGTCATCTCCGGCGGCGACATCACCGCCGAGGCGTACACCGGCGACGGTGTGCTGGTGAACTCCGACTACCTCGACGGTCTCGCCGTCGCGGACGCGAAGAAGACGATCGTCGCGAAGCTCGAGGAATCGGGTGCCGGCACCGGCACCATCCAGTACAAGCTGCGCGACTGGCTGTTCGCGCGTCAGCGCTACTGGGGCGAGCCCTTCCCGATCGTGTACTCCGCCGACGGACGCCCGCACCCGCTGCCGGAATCGATGCTGCCCGTTGAGCTTCCGGATGTGAAGGACTACGCGCCGGTGTCGTTCGACCCGGACGACGCCGACTCGGAGCCGTCGCCGCCGCTCGCGAAGGCGACCGAGTGGGTCGAGGTGGACCTCGATCTCGGCGACGGCCTGCAGCGCTACACCCGCGACACGAACGTCATGCCGCAGTGGGCGGGCAGCTCGTGGTACCAGCTGCGCTACATCGACCCGACGAACCCGGACGAGTTCTGCGCCAAGGAGAACGAGGCGTACTGGACCGGTCCGCGGCCGGAGATTCACGGCCCGAACGACCCGGGCGGTGTGGATCTGTACGTCGGCGGTGTCGAGCACGCCGTGCTGCACCTGCTGTACGCGCGGTTCTGGCACAAGGTGCTGTTCGACCTCGGCTACGTCACGTCCTCGGAGCCGTATCGCCGCCTGTTCAACCAGGGCTACATCCAGGCGTACGCCTACACCGACTCGCGCGGTGTCTACGTCCCCGCCGACGAGGTCGAAGAGCGCGACGGTGAGTACTTCCACAACGGCGAGCGGGTCAACCGCGAGTACGGCAAGATGGGCAAGTCCCTGAAGAATTCCGTTGCGCCGGACGAGATCTGCGACGACTACGGTGCCGACACGCTGCGCGTGTACGAGATGTCGATGGGTCCGCTCGACCAGTCCCGCCCGTGGGCGACCAAGGACGTCGTCGGTGCCCACCGCTTCCTGCAGCGCGTGTGGCGCGCCGCGATCGACGAGGAGACCGGCGCGGTGCGCGTCACCGACGCCGAGCCGGCCGAGGACACGCTGCGTGCGCTGAACCGCACCATCGCCGGTGTGTCCGACGACTACGCGAACCTGCGGGACAACACCGCGATCGCGAAGCTCATCGAGTACACCAACCACCTCACCAAGACGTACCCGGACGGCGCGCCGCGGACCGCGGTCGAGCCGCTCGTGTCGATGCTCGCGCCGGTGGCGCCGCACCTCGCGGAGGAACTGTGGTCGCGGCTCGGGCACACCGAGTCGCTCGCGCACGGTCCGTTCCCCGTCGCCGACGAGAAGTGGCTCGTCGAGGACAGCGTCGAGTACCCGATCCAGGTCAACGGCAAGGTGCGCAGCCGCATCACGGTGCCCGCCGACGCGAAGCCCGACGCGATCGAGGCGGCGGCGCTGGCGGACGAGAAGATCGTCGAGCTGCTCGCCGGTGCCGCGCCCCGCAAGGTGATCGTGGTGCCCGGCAAGATGATCAACGTGGTGCGCTGACCCACCGATTCCGGGTGACAGCGTTCTGCCGGATCAGTTCCGTTCCGGCAGAACGCTGTTCACGAAGTCGAGCACGTCCCCGAGGACCTCGTCGCGGTTGGTCTCGTTGAAGATCTCGTGGCGCGCACCGGTGTACGTGCCGGACCGTGCCTGCGCACCGGAGTACGTCCCCCAGCCCTGCACGGTGCCCTCGATCGGAACCAGGCCGTCGTCGGAGCCGTGCAGCCACAGCACCGGAACCGAATCAACGGGACCGGCCGCGGAGATGGTGTCGAGGCAGTTCTTCAGTGCCTGCACCGTGGGCCGTTTGAACGGGCCGTGCCACACGAGGGGGTCGGCGACGTAGGCGCGGCCCACCGCCGGGTCGCGGGAGAGCGTGTCCGGGTCGATGGGCGTGTCGGGAATCTCGTCGGCGGCGAGCAGGGCGTCGACCGCGGCCCAGGTGCCGAGCACCGGCGCGGACAGGACGACCGCGGCGAGGCTGTCGCCGTATCGCTGGGCGTAGCGCGCGGCGATCATCCCGCCCATCGAATGCCCGACGAGCACGACGGGCAGGCCGGGATTCTCGCGCCGCGCGGTCAGATCGAGCAGGTGGAAGTCGTCGACGACCTTCTCGAAGTCCTCGACGAGGACCCGCTCGCCGTCGCTGAGTCCGTGCCCGACGTGGTCGATCGCGTAGACCGTGGCGCCGTCGGCGGCGAACCGGGTCGCGACGTACTCGTACCGTCCGGAGTGCTCGCCGTAGCCGTGGCACAGCAACACGACATAGCGCGGGTTCTCGGCCGGCCAGCGGCGTCCGGCCAGGGTTCCGCCGTGACCGTCGAGGGTGAACGCGGCCGTCTCGCTCATGAAGACTCCTCTCAGCGCACCTGCAGCGTCATCCAGTTCGTGTCAGCCAAGCATCCCGCGCGCCGGGGCGGAGCCGATTCGCTGCGGGACCTGGTCTGCGGGCTCCGGTGACACTAGTCTCCTGATCTAGAACATGTTCTATTCGAGGAGGCTTTCATGGCACCGACCACCGACGCGATCCGCGAGACCGTCGAGAACTACATCCGCTCGGTCGCGAAGGGCACGACCGACGATGTCCTGGCCCTGTACGCGCCGGGCGCGACCGTCGAGGACCCGGTCGGCACCGAACCGCGCACCACCGAGGAGGCGCTGCGCGAGTTCTACGGCGTCATCGAGCCGCTCGCGCAGACCGGTGAACTGCTCACCCTCAAGATCGCCGCGAACAACGCCGCGTTCCTGTTCCGCCTCACCACGCACCTCGGCGAGCAGGACCTCGTGATGGAGGTCGTGGACGTCATGACCTTCGACGACGACGCGAAGATCACCTCGATGAAGGCGTACTGGAACCAGGACGACATGGTCACGGTGCCCGCGTCCTGATGCGCACCGTCGTGGTCGAGGTCGATGGTTTCACGTGGAACATTGCCGAAGCCGGCGACGCCGGCCGGCCCGCCGTCGTGCTGTGCCACGGATTCCCCGGTCTCGGATACAGCTATCGGCACCAGGTGAGCGCACTCGCCGCCGCCGGTTACCGGGCCATCGCGCCGGACATGCCCGGCTACGGCGGAACCGACCGGCCGACCTCGATCGACGAGTTCACCAACGCCGTGGTCGCGGATCGTCTCGTCGGCCTACTCGACGCACTCGGCATCGAACGGGCCGTTCTGGTCGGGCACGACTTCGGGGCACCCGCGACGTGGACCGCCGCGCTCCGCCACCGCAGCCGCGTCGCCGGGCTGGTCCTGCTCGCCGTGCCGTACGCGCCGGACCCGCTGCCCGCGCGGCCCACCGAGCTGTACGCGGCGATGGCCCGCCGGCACTTCCTGCACCTGCACTACTTCCAGGACCCGGGGGTCGCGGAACACGAACTCGACGCGCGGCCCCGCGAGTTCCTGCAGCGGCTGTTCCACGCGCTGTCCGGCCGATACCGGTACCTGGACATCTGGCAGCACCCGTCGGACGGAAACGGCTACCTCGACGTGCTGCCCGAGGCGCCGGACCTGCCCTGGGACTGGCTGAGCGAGGACGAACTCGACCACTACGCGAGGGTGTTCGCGAGAACCGGATTCGGAGGCGGCCTGTCCTGGTATCGCGCCTACGACGCCAACTGGGAGGCGGTGGCGGGAAGTGAACCGGCTCTGCTCGAGGTGCCGACGTTGTTCGTCGCCGGCGCGAACGACCCCGTCATCACCATGTCCGGACCGCACGCGCTGGAGCGGATGCGGCAGACGGTGCCGGACCTCAGGGGCGTTCACCTGCTCGACGGCGCCGGTCACTTCGTGCAGATGGAACGCGCGCGCCGGGTCGACGAACTGCTCGTGGACTTCGTGGCGGAGGTGTTCTCCACACAGGACATATCGCCCGACACCCCGTTCCGGTGAATCCGCAAATCCACCGATCGCATTTGTAACCCGTCCTAGGATGTGCGGGTGGCCACCGATGCCGCTGCGCGCGGATTCGGATTGGTGCTCGTTCTGATCGCGCTCGTGGTGAGTGGATGTTCGTCGGGTGGTTCCGAGCGAACCGAACCGGTGCGACTCGAGATCGCGACCGCACAGGACCAGTACCCCTGGACCGGACTGCTGCTGCCGGCCCAGGTCCCGGTCGTGGTGCCGGAACCCGACGACGAGGATGTCGAGGGCACCGGCGATCCGGTGGCCGTGACCGACGACGGCACCGCCGCGGTCGCCGGGGACCGCCCCGCGCTCTACGGCGGCAGCCTCGAGCGCGAACTGTGCGACCGGCAGGAACTCGTCGACAGCCTCGAGCAGGATCCCGCGAAGATCGAGGCGTGGCTCGGCGTCCTGAAGGTCACCGACGCCCGCGAATACGTCCGCAAGCTGACACCGGTGCTGCTGCGGGCCGACACCCGCGTCACCGTGCACGAGTACCGCAGCGGCACCGTCGTCCCCGTGCAGTCGGTACTCGAGGCGGGCACGGTCGTGCTCGTCGACGATCGCGGCACCCCGAAAGTGCGGTGTGCACGCGGCACACCGTTGACGGCCCCCGTGCTGACACCGGCCCCGGAACTGACGGGCGACGGCTGGGAGGGACTGGATCCGAAGCGATTGTTCGTCGTGCAGCCCGCCGCGACCTCGGTGCCGCAGCTGACGGTCGTCGACATCTCGACCGGCGACCTGCTGCCGGTGCCGATCGGAGCGGGACCGCGGCAGCCGGCACCCGCGCCGCCGGCGGAGTCCGCGGTCGCGAGCCCCACGCCGCGCACGGAAGCCGAAACCCGGACACCCGGGGCCGCCGCTCCGGTGC
>NZ_JADZGH010000095.1:9353-10935 GCF_015865005.1 Rhodococcus sp. CX | reverse complement strand
ACTCGACAGGGTGTGGGAGAGTAGGACACCGCCGAACACCCGTTACCGAAAGGGGACCCACTCACTGGGTCCCCTTTCGTGTTTTTTCGTGAAAGGATTTTTCTGTGTCCGACAACAGCGGTGAGCGTCGATCCTTCCGGGGCGGAGGATCCACCCCGCGGTCGGGACGCGACGACAATCAGGACCGGCGCCGGGACGAGAACCGTTCCGGTCGCAGCGACGATCGCCGGCAGAGCTCGTCCTTCGGCGACCGCCGGCAGGGTCCTTCTTCCGGCGATCGCCGGCAGGGCGAGGGTGAGCGCGGACGGTACGGCCGCAGCGGTGAGGGCCGTCCGTCCTACCGCGGAGACGATGCACGTCAGGGCGGAGACCGTCGTCGCGACGACCGGGGTGATCGCCGTCAGGGCGGAACCGGAGACAACCGTCAGGGCCGGGGTGGCGACCGTCCGAACCGCTACGGCGACGAGCGTCGTGACGATCGGCGCGGTGGCTTCGGCGACCGGCCCCGGGGTGAACGTTCCGACCAGGGCCGCGGCGACCGCGGTCGCGACGACCGCCGGGGCGGCTACGGCGACCGGCCCCGCGGTGAGCGACCCGAGCACGGCCGTGGTGATCGCGGACGTGACGAGCGTCGGGGTGGTTACGGCGACGAGCGCCGTGACGACCGGCGCGGCGGCTTCGGTGACCGGCCCCGCGGTGAGCGGCCCGAGCACGCCCGTGGTGAGCGCGGACGCGACGACCGCCGTGGAGGCGAGGGACGCGACCGCGGACCCCGCGACGATCGTGGTGCCCGCGACAGCCGAGGTCACGGCCCGGATCGGCGCGACGGCGGCGCCCGTCGTCGCGGCGGCGAGGGCGGTTTCGGACCCGGCCGCGGTCGCGAAGGCGTGCCCCCGCAGCGTCGCGATGCCCGACCGGACGAGCCGGATCTGCCGGACGATGTCGAAGCCTCGGAGCTGGATCCGACGATCCGTCGCGACCTGCTGAGCCTGGACAAGTCGAACGCGAACACCGTCGCCCGGCACCTGGTGATGGCAGGCAAGCTCATCGACGACGATCCGCGGCTCGCGCTCGCACATGCCCGGGCGGCACGACAGCGTGCCGGTCGCATCGCCGTGGTCCGCGAGGCCGCGGGCATCACCGCCTATCACGCCGGTGAATGGGCCGAGGCCCTGTCCGAGCTGCGCGCTGCCCGCCGCATGTCGGGCGGTCCCGGCCTGCTGGCGGTGATGGCCGACTGCGAACGCGGACTCGGCCGGCCGGAGCGTGCCATCGAACTCGGCCGCAGCGAGGAAGCCCGTGCCCTGACCGGGGACGAGGCCAGCGAGCTGCGCATCGTCGTGGCCGGTGCCCGCATGGACCTCGGCCAATACGATCAGGCCGTCGTCACCTTGCAGACTCCGGATCTCGACGAGTCCCGGACCGGGACCGCCGCCGCACGCCTGTTCTACGCCTACGCGGACGCGCTGGTGGCAGCCGGTCGCACGAAGGACGGCGTCAAGTGGTTCCTCAACGCGGCCGCCGCCGACCTCGACGGCGAAACCGACGCCGAGGAGCGGGTGGCGGAACTGACCGGCGAGGA
>NZ_JADZGH010000095.1:0-9220 GCF_015865005.1 Rhodococcus sp. CX | reverse complement strand
CCCGCCGACGCCCGGACCGCGGCGGGTACGCTGCGGTCGGCGTACGACGTGCTGCTGCTCGACCTCGACGGCACCGTCTACCGCGGCGCCGATCCCGTCCCCGGGGCGGTGGAGGCGCTGACCGGTGGTGACGACCGGCTGTTCTACGTCACCAACAACGCCAGCCGCCGACCCGCTGACGTCGCCGCACACCTGCGCGACCTGGGCTTTTCCGCCGACGAGTCGACGGTGGTGACCAGTTCGCAGTCCGCCGCACGTGTGCTCGCCGAACGTGTCCCCGCCGGTGCCGCGGTCCTCGTCGTGGGGACCGAGGCGCTGTCCGAGGAGATCACCCACGTCGGCCTGAGGCCGGTGCGGTCCGCGGACGAGCGGCCGGTCGCCGTCGTGCAGGGGCATTCCCCGGACACCGGCTGGCCGATCCTCGCCGAGGCAACCCTCGCGATCCGGGCCGGCGCGCTGTGGGTGGCGACGAACGTCGACTCCACGCTGCCGACCGAACGGGGCCTGGTGCTGGGCAACGGGTCGATGGTCGCCGCGGTGCGGTCGGCCACCGGCGCGGAACCGGTGGTGGCGGGCAAGCCCGCCGCGCCGCTGCTCGAGCACGCCATCGCCCGCAGCGCCGCGGGCCGTCCGCTCGTCGTCGGTGACCGGCTGGACACCGACATCGAAGGTGCGGTCGCCGTCGGCGCCGATTCGCTGCTGGTGCTCACCGGGGTGAGCACCGTCGCGGAGCTGCTGCGGGCTCCGGCGCGGCAGCGGCCCACCTATGTCGCGGACTCGCTGAGCTGCCTCGACGTCGAGGCCGGGGCGTTGCGCGTCGGCGCCGTCGGGGCGTGGACCGCGACCGTCGACGGCCGAGACCTGCGGCTCGAGGCGGCCGGGCCGGTCGACCCGATGGCGGCGCTGCGGACCGTGCTTCCGGTGGCGTGGGCGAACCCGGACTTCGAACGTGTGGTCGGGGTGAACGACGCGGCCCGCTCCTCGATCGAGGCGTGGAGCGCGGGTGCCTGATCCGGTCGTGCCGCGTGTCCGGTGGGTCGGTGATGCACTAGCGTGGTCAGCGATGAGCACGTCGATTCCACGCCCAGGCCAGCATCTCCCCGGCGCCCAGCCGGGTATCGAACCGGACCGGATCCACGCCGAGGTGGACGGGCTGCTGACCCGTGCCCGGGACGCGGCCGCCGGGGACGGCCACGACCGGGCCGTCGCGATCTCGCGCCAGGCCCAGCTGCTCGAGCAGGCCCACGACGTGCTGGTGCAGGCCCTCGCGACCGTGGACAAGGTCTGACGTGGCACGCCGGGCACGGGTCGATGCGGAACTGGTGCGGCGCGGGCTGGCCCGCTCACGCGAACACGCCAGCGAACTGATCGCGGCGGGCCGGGTGCTGATCGCCGGCACCGTTGCCACCAAACCGGCGACCGCCGTCGAGCCGGGCACACCGCTGCTGGTCACCGAGGTCACCGACGAGGTGTCCTGGGCCTCACGCGGGGCACACAAACTGCTCGGGGCGCTGGAGGCGTTCGCGCCGCAGGGGCTGAAGGTCACCGGACGCCGCTGCCTCGACGCGGGCGCATCCACCGGCGGATTCACCGATGTGCTGCTGCACGAGGGTGCCCGGGAGGTCGCCGCGGTGGACGTCGGATACGGCCAGCTCGTGTGGCGGCTGCAGTCCGACGACCGCGTCCACGTGTTCGATCGAACAAACGTGCGTAATATCGACGCCGAGCAGATCGGCGGCCCGGTCGAGCTGGTGGTGGCGGACCTGTCGTTCATCTCGCTGAAGCTGGTGCTGCCGGCGTTCGTGCGCTGCGTCGCCCCGGGAGCCGACCTGCTGCCGATGGTCAAACCGCAGTTCGAGGTGGGGAAGGAACGCGTGGGCAGTGGCGGTGTCGTACGGGATCCGGCGTTGCGGACCGAAGCGGTGCTCGACGTCGCCCGCGAAGCCCACGTCCTCGGCCTGCGCACGATCGGCGCGGTGGCGAGCCCGCTGCCCGGTCCCTCCGGCAATGTCGAGTACTTCCTGTGGTTGCGGGCCGGTGAGCCCGGCCCGACGGAACTCGAGCCGTCGGTGATCGAACTCGTCGAACGTGCGGTGCAGGAAGGACCCCAGTGACCACAGCAACCGGTGACACGGCCACCGTGCCGCGCCGGGACATCCTGCTCGTGTCGCATTCCGGGCGCGGCGAGATCGCCGAAACGGCGCAACGCGTCGCGGCGATCTTCGGCGAGGCGGGAATCGGGCTGCGGGTCCTCGCCGAGGAAGCCGACAGCACCGGCCTCGGGGCGCTCGCCGCCCCGGACGGGCAGATCCGCATCGTCGAATCCGGACCGGACGCGGCGGTCGGCTGCGAGATGGTGATCGTGCTCGGCGGGGACGGCAGCTTCCTGCGGGCCGCGGAACTGGCGCAGTACGCGGCGGTCCCGGTGCTCGGCATCAATCTGGGCCGGATCGGGTTCCTCGCCGAAGCCGAGGCCGAGCACCTCGAGGAGGCGCTCGCGCAGGTCGTGCGGCGCGAATACCGGATCGAGCACCGCATGACGCTCGACGTGATGATCCGGGTGGACGACGAGATCGTCGATCGTGGGTGGGCGCTGAACGAGGCGAGCGTCGAGAACAAGTCGCGGCTCGGGGTGCTGGAAGTGGTGCTCGAGGTCGACGGACGGCCGGTGTCGTCGTTCGGGTGCGACGGCGTTCTCGTCGCCAGCCCGACCGGATCGACCGCCTACGCGTTCTCGGCCGGCGGACCGATCGTGTGGCCGGAACTCGAAGCGCTGCTGGTGATTCCGAGCAACGCGCACGCCCTGTTCGCGCGCCCGCTGGTGACGAGCCCCGAGTCGCTCATCGCGGTGGAGACGTTGCGCGGCAGCCACGACGGTCTCGTGTTCTGCGACGGTCGCCGCACCCTGGAACTGCCGGCCGGGGGCCGCGTCGAGGTGGTGCGCGGCAAGCATCCGGTCCGCTGGGTGCGTTTGGACTCGGCGCCGTTCGCGGACCGGATGGTCCGCAAGTTCGAACTTCCGGTGAAGGGCTGGCGAGGAAGGAAACTCTGACGTGCTCGCTGAGATTCGGATCGACAACCTGGGTGTCATCTCCGAGGCGAGCGCCCAGTTCCACGACGGTTTCACGGTGCTGACCGGCGAGACGGGCGCGGGCAAGACGATGGTGGTCACCAGCCTGCACCTGCTGTCCGGCTCCCGCGCCGACCCGGCCCGGGTGCGGGTCGGGGCCGAGCGCGCCGTCGTCGAGGGCCGCTTCGCCGTGGACACCGACGAGACCGCGGGCGCGCTGCCCAGTCACGTCGAACGGGAGATCGCCCGGCTGCTCGAGGCGGCCGGAGCCGAACGGGACGAGGACGGCAGCATCATCGCGGTGCGCACGGTCGGCCGGGACGGGCGTTCCCGCGCCCATCTGGGCGGCCGCAGTGTCCCGGTAGGGGTGCTCGCCGAGTTCACCGACCCGCTGTTGACGGTGCACGGCCAGAACGACCAGCTCCGGCTGCTGCGCCCGGACCAGCAGCGCGCCGCCCTCGACCGGTTCGCCGGCAAGGCGGTGCTGCCGCTGCTCGCCGCCTATCAGCAGCACCGGAGCAAGTGGCTGGCCGCGCGCGCCGAGCTGCTCGAGCGCACCGAACGGTCGCGGGAACTCGCGCAGGAGGCGGACCGGCTGCAGTTCGGTCTGGACGAGATCGAGCGGGTCGACCCGCAACCCGGCGAGGACGTCCGGATCGTGGCGGAGGTGCGCCGCCTCGGCGACCTGGATTCGCTGCGGGAGGCCGCGGAGGCCGCGCACGCCGTCCTGACCGGCGGCGACGCCGGCGACGGGGACGGGGCGGCGGCCGCCCTGGATCTGCTCGGGGAGGCGCGTGCCCGCGTCGAAGGCGCGGACGATCCGGCCCTGCGCGAGCTGGGTCCGCGCCTGGTCGAGGCGATGGCGGTGGTCACCGACGTCGCCGGCGACCTGTCCGGCTACCTCGCCGACCTGCCGTCGGATCCCGGCTCCCTCGACACCCTGCTCAACCGCCAATCCGAACTCAAGGCCCTGACCCGCAAGTACGCCGCCGACACCGACGGGGTGCTCGCCTGGGCCGAGGAGGCCCGCGCCCGGCTGTCGAAGATCGACGTGTCCGCCGACGCGCTGGCCGAACTCGCCGCGACCGTGGAGTCCGCCGCCGCCGCGACCGCCGAGGCCGCGCAGGCCCTGTCCGCGGCCCGGCACAAGGCCGCGGCCCGGCTTGCGAAGGCCGTCAGCAAGGAACTGTCCGGCCTGGCCATGGGCCGGGCGACCCTGGACGTGCAGGTCCGCGACCGGGAGGCCGCCGAGAAGGACGCGGCGCCGCTGACGATCGGCGACCGGGTTCTGCACGCCGGGGAATCGGGGACCGACGAGGTCGAATTCCGGCTCGCCGCGCACAGCGGCGCCCAGTCGCTGCCGTTGGCGCGCAGCGCATCCGGCGGCGAACTGTCCCGGGTGATGCTCGCGCTCGAGGTGGTGCTCGCCGCCTCCGAACGCGGCGCCACCATGGTGTTCGACGAGGTGGACGCCGGGGTCGGGGGCCGGGCCGCGGTCGAGATCGGGCGGCGGCTGGCCCGGCTGTCGCGCACCCATCAGGTCATCGTCGTCACCCATCTGCCGCAGGTCGCGGCGTTCGCCGACACGCACCTGGTCGTCGACAAGGTCGACGACGCCGGCGGGGTGGTCAGCAGCGGGGTGCGCACCCTCGACGAGACTGAACGGGTCGCCGAGCTGGCGCGGATGCTGGCGGGTCTGGACGACACCGAGACCGGGCGCGCGCACGCCGAGGAACTGCTCGCGATGGCCCACGCCGAACGGCAGAGCTGACCCGCGACCCCGGAACGTGCCGAGCGGTCCGTAACCGCGGCTCGCGTGTCGTCCGTTCGGCGCGCCTCCGTTACCGTGCCGCGACCCGGGTTCATCATCGATGCCATGAAGATGCCGGCTCTGCTGTCACGCAATAACGAAACGTTGCCCGGAGTGAGCGGCATTGCCCGGGTCGACAAGAACACCGCGAAGCTGCTGCGCCGGGTCGGTCCCGGCGACATCGTCGTACTCGACGCGGTCGATCTGGACCGCGTCACCGCCGACGCCCTCGTCGAGGCGGGGGTCACGGCCGTGGTCAACGCGTCACCGTCGATCACCGGCCGTTACCCGAACCTCGGCCCGGAGGTGCTCGTCGCCAGCGGGGTCGCGCTGGTGGACAACACCGGCACCGAGCTGTTCAAGAAGGTCAAGGACGGCGCGAAGATCCGGCTGTACGAGGGCGGGGTCTACGCCGGGGAACGGCTGCTCATCCAGGGGGAGGAGCAGACCGAGGCGGAGATCTCCGATCGCATGATCGAGGCGAAGACCGGACTCGTCGACCATCTCGAAGCCTTCTCCGGCAACACCATCGAATTCATCCGGTCGGAGAGCCCGCTGCTCATCGACGGCGTCGGGGTGCCCGACATCGACGTGGACCTGCAGGACCGGCACGTCGTGGTCGTCGCGGACGGGCCCGATCACGTGCAGGACCTCAAGGACCTCAAGCCGTTCATCAAGGAGTACTCACCGATCCTCATCGGTGTCGGTGCCGGCGCGGACACCCTCACCAAGGCCGGCTACCGGCCCGATCTCATCGTCGGCGATCCCGAGCAGATCGGCACCGAGACCCTCAAGTCCGGCGCCGAGGTGGTGCTGCCCGCCGACCCGGACGGGCACGCCCCCGGCCTCGAACGCATCCAGGACCTCGGGATCGGCGCGATGACGTTCCCGGCGGCCGGCGCCCCGGCCGATCTGGCGCTGCTGCTCGCCGACCACCACGGTGCCGCGCTGATCGTCACCGTCGGCAGCACCGTCTCTCTCGACGAGTTCTTCGACCAGGGACGCCGCGACACCAACCCGTCGGCGTTCATGACCCGCCTGAAGGTCGGGCCGAAACTGGTCGACGCGAAGGCCGTCGCCACCCTCTACCGCAGCCGGGTCTCCGGCGGCGTGATCGCCCTGCTCGTGTTCGCCGCGCTGATCGCCGTGATCGCCGCGCTCATCGTCTCCAACCTCGGCGGTGAGGTCGTCGACTGGGCGGTGCAGCTGTGGGACGACCTCGTCGAGTGGGTGCGGGGGCTGCGCGCGTGATCTCTCTGCGCCAGCACGCCGTGTCCATCGCGGCGATCTTCCTGGCACTGGCGGTGGGGATCGTGCTCGGCTCCGGGCTGCTGTCGAGCAGCCTGGTGTCCGGGCTGCGCGACGACAAGGCCCGGATGCGCGACGAGTTGCAGGCCGAACAGGACCGCAACAGTGTGCTCACCGAGCGGCTCAACGCCGCGGACGGCTTCGACGCCGCGGTCGCCGGGCGGGTCGTGCGCGACACGCTCGCCGGCCGCACGGTGCTGATGGTCGCCGGGCCGGACGCCGACCCGGCCGATCTCGACGCCGTCGTCGCCACCGTGGAGGCCGCCGGAGCGGCCGTCACCGGGAGGGTGTCGCTGACCGAGTCGTTCGTCGACGCGGCCGGTGCGGACCTGCTGCGCACCACCGTCACCAACGTCGTGCCCGCCGGGGTGCAGCTGCAGACCGGCGCCGTGGACCAGGGCAGCCTCGCCGGGGATCTGCTCGGCGCGGTGCTGCTCGTGGACCCGGGCACCGGGCAGCCGCGCAGCACCCCCGAGGAACGGACGCTGGCGCTGACCACGCTGCGCAGCGCCGGCTTCGTGTCCTTCGAGGACGGCACGGTCGAGCCGGCCCAGGCGGCGATCGTCGTCACCGGGGACGGCAGCGGCGGGGAAGAGGGCAGCGGCAACCGCGGGGCGCTGCTCGCGCGGTTCGCCGCGATCTTCGACACCCGCGGCGCCGGCACCGTGCTCGCCGGCCGGCCCGGCGCGGCCACCGGCAACGGCCCGCTGGCGGTGGTCCGGGCCGACACGGCACTGTCGGCGGGCCTGTCCACCGTCGACAACCTCGACCGGGAAGCCGGCCGGATCACCACCGTGCTGGCATTGCAGGAACAGCTCGCCGGGGGCGCCGGACGCTACGGCACCGGACCCGGCGCGGGTGCTGTCACGGTCGGGTCGGCGGCCCGCTGACCGCGGGCAACCGCCCGGCCGCGGCCGCCGAAATGTGACGTCGGCACGGATGCGTGCGAGTCGTGCACGGTATCGCGCCGGCAGGTGTTACGGTGGGGTTCCGTGGGTCCGCAGGCCCCAGCAGTACCGCCATCAGTCCGAAGTCCTGCACCAGACGTCACGGGAGCTTCTTTGCCACAGTCACGCCACTCGCGTACCGCTACCAAGCACATCTTCGTCAGCGGGGGCGTCGCATCCTCGCTCGGCAAGGGGCTGACCGCATCGAGCCTGGGTGCTCTGCTCACCGCGCGCGGTATGCGCGTGACCATGCAGAAGCTGGACCCGTACCTCAACGTCGACCCCGGCACCATGAACCCGTTCCAGCACGGCGAGGTGTTCGTCACCGAGGACGGCGCCGAAACCGACCTGGACGTCGGGCACTACGAACGGTTCCTCGACCGCGACCTGTCCGCCGACGCGAACGTCACCACCGGCCAGGTGTACTCGACGGTCATCGCCAAGGAGCGGCGCGGCGAATACCTCGGCGACACCGTCCAGGTGATCCCGCACATCACCGACGAGATCAAGAACCGCATCAAGGCGATGGCGGCCCCCGACGCCGAGGGCAACGTCCCGGACGTGGTGATCACCGAGATCGGCGGCACCGTCGGCGACATCGAATCCCAGCCGTTCCTGGAGGCGGCCCGCCAGGTGCGCCACGACATCGGCCGCGACAACTGCTTCTTCCTGCACGTGAGCCTCGTGCCGTACCTGGGCCCGTCCGGGGAACTGAAGACCAAGCCCACGCAGCATTCGGTGGCGGCGCTGCGCAACATCGGTATCCAGCCCGATGCGCTGATCCTGCGCTGCGACCGGGACGTGCCCGACGCGCTCAAGGCGAAGATCGCCCTGATGTGCGACGTCGACGTCGACGGCTGCATCTCCACCCCGGACGCCCCCTCCATCTACGACATCCCGAAGGTGCTGCACAGCGAGGGCCTCGACGCCTACGTGGTGCGTCAGCTCGGCCTGCCGTTCCGGGACGTGGACTGGACCGTGTGGGGCGACCTGCTCGACCGGGTCCACAACCCCCGCGAAACCGTGAAGGTGGCGCTGGTCGGCAAGTACATCGACCTGCCCGACGCCTACCTGTCGGTCACCGAGGCGCTGCGCGCCGGTGGTTTCGCGCACCGCGCGAAGGTCGAGATCAGCTGGGTCGCCTCGGACGAGTGCGAGACCGAGGCCGGCGCGGAACGTCATCTCGGTGACGTCGACGCCGTGCTGATCCCCGGCGGCTTCGGTATCCGCGGCATCGAGGGCAAGCTCGGCGCGATCCGGTTCGCCCGGACCCGCAAGATCCCGCTGCTCGGCCTGTGCCTGGGCCTGCAGTGCGTCGTGATCGAGGCGGCCCGGTCGGTGGGCATCACCGATGCGTCCAGCACCGAATTCGACCCGGACACCACCCACCCGGTGATCTCCACGATGGCCGACCAGGAGCAGATCGTCGCCGGTGAGGCCGATCTGGGCGGCACCATGCGGCTCGGCGCCTACCCCGCGGTGCTCACCAAGGGGTCGGTCGTCGCGAAGGCCTACGGCACCGAGCGGGTCTCCGAACGGCACCGGCACCGCTACGAGGTCAACAACGCCTACCGCGACCGCGTCGCCGAGTCCGGTCTGCAGTTCTCCGGCACCTCCCCGGACGGCCGGCTCGTCGAGTTCGTCGAGTACCCCGCCGACGTGCACCCGTACTTCGTTGCGACCCAGGCGCATCCGGAGCTCAAGAGCCGCCCGACCCGCCCGCACCCGCTGTTCTCGGGCCTGATCGCCGCGGCGCTGCGGTACAAGGCCGCCGAACGGCTGCCGGTGGACGTGCACGGCGACGAGAACACCGAGGCTCCCGAGGTCACCGAACCGGCCGCCGCCGAGGTCGACTAATCCGTGGCGCAGCGACACGAGTTCGAGACCCTGTCGTCACGGCGCGTCTACACCGGCGCGATCGTGTCGCTGCGCGTGGACGAGGTGCGGATGCCGGACGGGCACGCCGTGCAGCGGGAAGTCGTCGAACACCACGGGGCCGTCGCGGTCGCCGCGGTCGACGACCGGGACCGCCTCGCGCTGGTGCACCAGTACCGGCATCCGCTCGGCCACCGGCTGTGGGAACTG
>NZ_JADZGH010000094.1:16517-21244 GCF_015865005.1 Rhodococcus sp. CX | reverse complement strand
ACGTCGACGGGGAACATGGTGGGGCTGTTCGCCGGGATCGGCGGACTCGAGCTGGGATTGCGAGATCACGGCTGGAACACCGAGCTGCTCTGTGAGATCGACGCCGGCGCCCAAGCCGTGCTGCGGACCCGCTTTCCGGATGTGCCGTTGCATTCGGACGTCACGCGACTGCGGTCGCTTCCCCAGCGCACCGAGCTGGTCGCGGCGGGTTTCCCGTGCCAGGACCTGTCGCAGGCGGGCCGGACCGCCGGCATCACCGGTTCGCGATCCGGCCTCGTCGACGAGGTGTTCCGCCTGGTCAAACGCAAGCAAGGCCCGCGGTGGCTGGTCATCGAGAACGTGCCGTTCATGCTGCAGCTCGCGCGGGGATCAGCGATGCGGCACATCACCGACGCGCTCGAGGACCTCGGATACGCGTGGGCCTATCGGGTGGTCGATGCGCGGGCCTTCGGGTTGCCGCAGCGTCGCCAGCGGGTCCTGATGGTGGCCTCCCGCACCGAGGATCCGCGCGCGGTGCTGTTCGGTGAGGACGCCGGCGCTCCCGACGAGGGTGATCCGGCGGCGTATCCGTGCGGCTTCTACTGGACCGAGGGTGTGCGGGGTCTGGGTTGGGCGGTCAACGCGGTCCCGACCCTCAAGGGAGGCTCGACCGTCGGTATCGCGAGTCCCCCGGCGGTGCGGTTGCCGTCCGGGGAGATCGTCACGCCGGGCCTCGTCGACGCGGAACGGCTGCAGGGCTTCGATCCGGACTGGACGGCGCCGGCCACCGAGGCGCCAGGCGTGCGGACCGGGCATCGGTGGCGTCTCGTCGGCAATGCGGTGAGCGTGCGGATGGCCTCGTGGGTGGGGCATCGGCTGTCGAATCCGATCGACTACTCGCCCGACCACCAGTCGCCGCTGCGTCCCGGGGATCCGTGGCCGAGTGCGGCGTGGGGGGCGAACCGCCGGGCGTTCCGCGTGCACGAGTCGCACTGGCCGGTGCAGGAACCGTACGAGGATCTGGGCGGATTCCTGGAAGACGCGCGGTTGCTGTCCGCACGCGCGACCGCCGGTTTCCTGCGCCGGGCGCGGTCGGGCAACCTGCGCTTCGTCCCGGGTTTCCTCGACGACGTGGAGAGCCACCTCGATCGGATGGGTGGATTCCCCGAGGCCGCGGCCTGACGGGCTGACGCCGTGTCCGCATCCGAACGTCCCGCGACCGATCCGGTGACGAGTGCCCGGATGAGCAGGCAGCGTCGCCGCGACACCGCGCCCGAGGTGGCGTTGCGTCGCGAACTGCATCGGCGCGGGCTGCGGTTCTTCGTCGACCGCGCTCCCCTGCCTGGCCTGCGGCGCCGCGCGGACCTGGTGTTTCCCCGGCGTCATCTCGCGGTGTACGTGGACGGATGCTTCTGGCATCGCTGTCCCGTGCACGCGACCGACCCGAAGAACAACTCCGAGTGGTGGGCGGCGAAGCTCGCCGGGAACGTCGCCCGTGACCGGGACACCGACGCGCGTCTCACGGCGGCGGGCTGGACGGTCGTGCGGATCTGGGAACACGAGGATCCGCTCACCGCGGCCGATCGGGTGCAGAACGCACTGACGCCGCCGTCCTGAGGGACGGCGGCGTCGAGGTGGACGTGCTCGGGTCGTGGTGGTCAGTAGGTCTGCTGCATCCCCTGGCCGGTGTTGCGGTGGTTGCCGACGGGCTGGAACCGGTCGGTCCAGGCCGTTCCGTCGTACCAGCGCACGAAGGCCGGGTGTCCGGGATCGCTGTACCAGCCGGCGGGGCGGCCCGGCGCCTCGGGCTCCGCGGTCGCCGGCGCCGCGGAAGCCGGAGCATCACTCCGGACCGCCGACGTGGAGGCCGTGGTGCTCGACTTCGATCCGAACACACGAGGGATCAGCAGGGCCAGGGCGGCCAGCAGAGCGACCAGCACCAGCAGTGCGGCGAAAACCCACAAGAAGCTCACCGCGCCATCGTTACATACAAGTTGTATGAAACCTAGCGGCGGTCCCGATGAGTGACCTTCATCGCTTGGTCAGCGCGGCGTACCGGGCGCGATGCTGATCGGCGGTGCCGAACTCGTGTTCCAAGGCCGTCAGGCGCTTGAAGTAGTGCCCGACCGCCAGCTCCTCCGTCATGCCCATGCCGCCGTGGAGCTGGACCGCGTTCTGGCCGATGAACCGCGCCGCCCGGCTGACGGTGACCTTGGCCGCCGAGACCGCGCGCGCCCGCACCGCGCGCTCCGCCTCGAGGTTGAGAATCGCCAGGTAGACCGCCGAGATGGACTGCTCGAGCTCGATGTACATGTCGACCATGCGGTGCTGCAGCACCTGGAAGGACCCGATCGGCTGGCCGAACTGCTGCCGCTGCTTCGCGTACTCGACCGTGTCCGCCAGCACCTTCCGCATGAGGCCCACACCTTCGGCGCACACCGCGGCGGTCGCCTCGTCGAGAGCCTGCTCGACCGAATCCCACGCCTCGCCGTCGGCGCCGAGCAGCGCGTCGGCGGGCAACCGCAGGCCGGTGAACACCAGGTCGGCGGCGCGGCGGTCGTCGATGGTCCGGTAGCTGTGGACCTCGACACCCTCGGGCGGATTCTCGGCGTCGAAGTCGACGAGGAACAGCGACACCCCGTCGGTGTCGCGGCGCTCCCCCGAGGTCCGGGCGGTCACGAGCAGCTTCTGCGCCCACGGGGCGCTGCCGACGACGATCTTCTCGCCCTCGAGCACCCACGAGTCGCCGTCGCGGCGAGCGGTGGTGGTCACGTCGTGGAGCACGTTGCCGGAGGTCGGCTCGGTCGCGGCGAACGCGACGACGGCCTCGCCCGCGACGATGTCCTCGAGCACCGCCTCGGCGCGGGCACCGCCGGTCCGGGCGAGCAGCCCGGCGCCGAGGACGACCGTGTCGACGTACGGCTCGACGACGAGGGCGTAGCCGAGCTGTTCGGCGACGATCATCAGCTCGACGGGACCGCCGTCGAGACCACCGAACTTCTCCGGCACCGTGGCACCGAGGATGCCGAGTTCCTCGGCGAAGCCCCTCCAGATGTGCGGCTGGTGGCCGGCACCGATCGTCGCCGCCTTACGGCTCTCGGCGAGGTCGTAGCGCGATGCGAGGAACTTGGCGATCGAGTCGCGGAGCAGTTCCTGTTCTTTGGTCAGACTGAAGTCCATCAGAGCCCCAATGCTGCTTTCGCCAGAATGTTTCGCTGAATTTCGTTGCTGCCCGCGTAGATCGAGCCGGCGCGGTCGTTGAAGTAGCGCAGCGGCGCAACCGCCTGCCATTCTTCGCCGCTGAGGTAGTCGTCGGCGGGAGGAACGAAGTCCGCGATCGGACCGCCGGGCTTCGTCCGGTGCGGCTGGTACACGCGGCCACGCGGACCGGCAGCTTCCAGCGTCAACTCCGTGAGCGTCTGACTGAGTTCGGTGGAGAGCACCTTGAGCATCGATGCCGCCGGTCCGGGGTCGCCGCCCGACGACATCGTGGACATCGTCCGGTATTCGAGGATCTCGAGAACCTCGGTGCGGATGCGCGCGTCGGCGAGTTTCGCCGCGAACACCGGGTCGTCGATCAGTGCGCCGCCGTCGGGACCGGGCTGCTCGGCCGCGACCTCGGCGAGCCGCTCGGCCATCACCTGAAGTGCCGGGGCTGCGGCGCCGCCGCCGCGTTCGAAGATCAGCAGGTATTTCGCGACCGTCCAGCCCTCGTCGATCTTGCCGAGGACGTTGGCCTTGGGCACCCGGACGCCGTCGAAGAAGACCTGGTTCTGCACCTGCTCGCCCGAGGTCATCACCAGCGGGCGGATCTCGATGCCGGGCGAGTTCATGTCGATCAGCAGGAACGTGATGCCCTGTTGCTTCCGGCCGGTCCGCGACGTGCGCACCAGCGCGAACATCCAGTTCGCCTCGGTGGCGTGCGTCGTCCAGATCTTGCTGCCGGTGACGATCAGGTCGTCGCCGTCCTCGACGGCGGCCATCGACAGGGACGCGAGGTCGGAGCCGGCCTCGGGCTCCGAGTAACCCTGGCAGAAGAAGACCTCGCCTGTGAGGATGCCGGGCAGGAAGTAGTCCTTCTGCTCCTGGGTGCCGAACGCGATGATCGCGTGCGCGACCATCCGGATGCCCATCGGCGAGAGCGACGGCGCTCCGGCGAGGATCGACTCCCTGCTGAAGATGTAGTGCTGGGTGAGGCTCCAGTCGCAGCCTCCGTACTCCACGGGCCAAGCCGGTGCGGCCCATCCCCGCTCGTGCAGGATGCGCTGCCATTCCATGCTGGCCTCGTGGTCCGGATACACGCTCGTCGCCGACTTACCGGCGCGGCGTATCTCGGGCGTCAGCTTCTCTTCGAGAAATGCCCGTACCTCGTCCCGGAAGGCCGAATCGGCCTCTGACCACGAAAGATCCATCGATGCTCCCGGTTCTGGGGTGCTCGTCACCGAAGACGAGCGGTGAGAATCACCATTAACTTAACAAGCTCAGGCGGAATCTACCGAGGATTTGTGCCCCACGTCAACAGATCCTTTCGATCGCTCTCCGGATGGGATTGCCCGGAGAAGACGCGCTCACACACGGTTGCAGCCGCAGATCGAAGCACTCCACCCGCAACGCTTTCGAAATAGCATTCTCTCAATACGGAAACCTCGATCTCGCGCGGTCGGCCGGGTGTGCGGCCGCACACGACCCACAAGGAGGGACAGCGTGAAGTTCTGGTGCGGAACCGCGTTCATGAACACATCCGAGAT
>NZ_JADZGH010000094.1:7134-16507 GCF_015865005.1 Rhodococcus sp. CX | reverse complement strand
CGGCTACCACGGGATTCTCGTCTCCGATCACCTCGTCTACCCGAAGAACATGAAGACGCCCTATCCCGCGACCCCCGACGGCAAACTCTTCTGGCCGCCGGAAACCGAATGGCCCGACGCCTGGGTGCTCATCGGAGCAATGGCAGCGGTCACCACCGACCTGCATTTCGGCAACAACGTCTACATCGCGCCGTCGCGGCCGCTGCTCGAGGTCGCCAAGCAGGTCGCGACCGCCGCGGCGATCGCCCAGGGCCGGGTGTCCATCGGGCTGTCCGCCGGCTGGATGCGCGACGAGTTCGAACTGCTCGGCCAGGACTTCGACAATCGCGGTCGCCGCCTCGACGAGATGGTCGACGCACTGCGGGCGTTATGGCAAGGCGGATGGGTGTCGTGGCAGGGCGAGTTCTACGACATCCCCGAGATGATGATCGAACCGCATCCGCCGCAGCCGGTGCCGGTGCTGTGCGGGGGAGAATCCAACGCAGCACTCAAACGGGCCGCCCGCCTGTGCGACGGGTGGGTGGGCACCGCCTACACCCTCGAGGAAGCCGAACGCGTGATCGGCCGGCTCAACGGATACCGCCGTGAATACGGACGGGAGAACGAGCCCTTCGAGATCATCGCGACCGTGCGCGGCGAACCCACCCCGGACCTCTACGAACGTGCCGCCGAACTCGGCATCACCGGGGTGATGATCTCGCCGTGGGCGAACTGGGACCGCACCCACGCCGGGGACCACACGGACCTGAAGCACCCGGCCGAACGCTACCGGGAACCGATCGAACGGTTCGCCGAGGAGATCGTGGCGAAACTGCCGTAGTCCACCGCCGGAACGAGAAAACCCCGCATCGCGATCGATGCGGGGTTTTCGCTGTGCGCCCGAAGGGATTCGAACCCCTAACCTTCTGATCCGTAGTCAGATGCTCTATCCGTTGAGCTACGGGCGCATATCCGTATTCAGTTGTTCCGCCGGTGAACCATACACCAACGTGGCGGAGGCGAGAGGATTTGAACCTCCGGTCCCCTGTAAGGGGGACAACTCATTAGCAGTGAGTCCCATTCGGCCGCTCTGGCACGCCTCCTCGGGGGGTTTCGATTCTCTCGAACCGCCGGACCGAAACATTACACATGCTCCCCCAGTAAATGCAAAACGCCTGGTCAGCGCATATGTGCGTCGAACCAGTCGAAGATCCTGCGTCGCGCGTCGATGATCGCCGCCTCCCGCGGATCCGTCTCCGGATCGACCGTCGCGTGCTCGACCGGAGGCTCGTCCGGGCGATGCGCCAGCCCCGGATAGCCGACCACGAGCGTCGGCGCATCCGCCCCGGCCGCGGCGTCCTGCAACCGCTCGACGTCGGCGGGCGGCGTGCCCGGATCGTCCTCCCCGTACAGCCCGAGCCACGGCGCCTGCAGCGACCCGACGATCGACAACAGCGCCGGCGCGTCCGGATGCACCGGCGTCGCGATGCCGCGCGCGGCGACGCTCACCACCGCACCCACCCGGCGTTGGGTGGCCACGACGAGCGCGGCGGCACCGGCATCGTCGAATCCGATCAGCCCGATCATGTCGGGCGACACACCTCGGCCCGCGATCCACTCGAAGGCGGCATCGACGTCGGCGAACAGGGCGTCGCCGAACACCTCCGCCGCGGAGTGCGTCGGCTCGCGATGGAACAGGTGCGGTGCGACGACGAGCCAGCGTTCCCCCGCCAGCGCGTCCATGAACTGCAGCAATGCCGGTGAGAACACCCGCGACTCGTGCAGCAGCACGATCGCGCCGCGCGCTGCACCGTCCGGCCGGATCACCGTCAGCGGGACCTGCCCCGCGTCCCCCGGCAGCGAAGCCGAAACGGTGCTGATGACCTGCATACCGTCAACGATCGCACGACCACCGCGTGTGTGCACGGGATCGCCGAGCGCATAATCGCGTGGTGACTCCACGTACTCGTCCCGACCTTGCCGCTATCCCCGCCTACGTGCCCGGACGGAGTTTTCCGGGGGCGATCAAGCTGGCCAGCAACGAGACGACCGCCGGTCCTCTGCCGAGCGTGCGGGAGGCCATCGCCGAGGCGACGACGACCCTGAACCGGTATCCGGACAACTCGTCGGCGGCGCTGATCGGCGCGCTGTCCGCGCGGCTCGGCGTCGGTCCCGAGCGCATCGCCGTCGGATGCGGGTCGGTGAGCCTGTGCCAGGAACTCGTGCAGATCGCGTGCAATGCCGGTGACGAGGTCGTCTACTCGTGGCGCTCGTTCGAGGCGTACCCGGTGGTCGCGGCGGTGGCGGGCGCGACCGCGGTGCCGGTGCCGAACACCGCCGAGCACGGGCACGACCTGCCGGCGATGCTGGCCGCGATCACCGACCGCACCCGCCTGGTCTTCATCTGCAATCCGAACAATCCGACGGGTTCGCTGCTCAGCCGCGACGAGCTCGTCAAGTTCCTGGACGAGGTGCCGTCGCACGTCCTGGTGGCGTTGGACGAGGCGTACTTCGAATACGTGCGTCCCGCGCCCGGTGAGGACCTGCCCGACGGGCTGACCCTTGTGGAGGGCCGCCCGAATGTCGTCGTGCTGCGGACGTTCTCGAAGGCGTACGGGCTCGCCGGGTTGCGCGTCGGATATGCCGTCGCCGATCCCGAGATCATCACCGCGCTCGGCAAGGTGCACACGCCGTTCGCGGTGAATTCGCTGGCCCAGAGTGCGGCGATCGCGTCGCTCGCTGCGGCGAGGGAACTCCTCGACCGGACCGAGCAGGTGGTCGCCGAACGCACCCGGATGTTCGACGCACTGACCGCGGCCGGCTACCCGGTGCCGCCGAGTGCCGCGAACTTCCTGTGGCTGCCCCTCGGCGAGCATTCGCCGGCGTTCTCCGAGGCCAGCGCCGAGGCGGGCGTCCTGATCCGGCACTACGGCACCGATGGTGCCCGCGTGACGATCGGCGACCCGCACGAGAACGACGCATTCCTCGCGTTCGCGACCGGCCCGGGTCGCGCATACGCAGGTCTCGAATAGCTCCGACTCCCACCCGAACGAGACCCAACCGTTACCTGCAGGTGCCAGGGGTGTGATCCGACGTTGACACACTCACCAAGCACGACGGCGGACGCGGAGGATGTGGATGGGTGGTCGCGTATCGCGTCGTCGGGGGGTGTCCTTGGCCTTGGCGACCGCGGTCCTGTGGGCGGCGGCCGGCCTGGGTCCGGCGGTCGCCCGGCCCCCCGAGGTCGTCCCGCTGCGCCTGATCGCGTTCGGTGACCTGCACGGCAACCTCCTGCCCCCGCAGGGTTCCCGCAGCAAGGTCGTCCGGTCCGACGGTGAGTCCGTGCCGGCCGGGGGTGCCGCCTACCTCGCCGCGTACGTCCGGCAATTGCGCAGCCAGGCCGAGAACTCGGTGCTGTATTCGGTGGGTGATGCGTGGGGTTCGTCCCCGCTCGAATCGGCGATGTTCCACGAGGAGCCGACCGTCGAACTGCTCAACGCGCTGGACGTGAACGCCCTGGCCCTGGGCAACCACGAGTTCGACCACGGCGTGGCGGAGTTGCAGCGCCTGCGCGACGGTGGCTGCCATCCCGAGGGATGCCGCTACGTCTCCCCGTTCGAGGGCGCGCAGTTCCCGTTCCTCGGCGCGAATCTGTCCACGGCGGACGGCTCTCCCGCGGCGCTGCCGTTCAGCGTCGACTACATCGACGGTGTGCCGGTCGGTGTCATCGGGGTGCTCCCCCGCAACACCCCGGACGTGATCAGCGCCGAGTCCATCGAAGGCCTGCAGTTCGGGGACGAGGTCGAGGCCGCCGACCGTACCGCCGACATCCTCGACGCGCTGGGCGTCCGGTCGATCGTGCTGCTCTACAAGGGTGATCTGCCGGTGCCTTCCGGCCACGACACGTGCGATCCGGAATCCGGTCCGGCCGCGGCCGTCGCCACCCGGGTCTCACCGAAGATCGACGTCATCGTCACCTCCGACGGCGAGAGCCACTTCAACTGCAGTTTCCTCGATCCCCTCGGCAAGCCGCGCACGGTCGTGCAGGGCGCCTCCCACGGGCGCATCCTCTCGGTCGCCGATCTGACCATCGACCGCGAGAGTCGCGACGTGATCCGCGACCGCACCGTCTCGTTCAACCAGGTCGTCACGCACGACATCGCCCCCGACCCGCGGACGAAGGAATTCGTCGACAGGGCCGTCGACCAGTCCGCCTCGGTCGCCGGGCGGTCCGTCGGGACCATCACCGCCGACCTCACCCGGGAGAAGACCGTCGGCGGCGAATCGACCCTCGGCGACGTCATCGCCGACGCGCAGCTCGCCGCGGCCGAATCGGCGGGCGCGCAGATCGCGCTGACCAACCCGGACGGCATGCGCGCGGATCTGACCCACGCCGACGACGGCGTCGTCACCTTCGGCGAAACCTACGCGGTGCAGCCGTTCGGGAACCGCCTGCTGCAGCTCGAGGTCACCGGCGCGCAGCTCGTCGCCATCCTCGAGCAGCAGTTCCAGACCGACGTGTTCGGGCGGTCGTTCGAGCGGATTCTCTCGCCGTCGCACACGCTGCGCTACACCATCGACCGGGCGGCGGAGCAGGGTCGGCGGATCCAGGACGTGACGGTCGCGGGACAGCCGCTGGACCCCGCCGCGACGTACGTCGTCGTCGTCAACGACTTCCTGGCCGCGGGCGGCGACGGCTTCACCGCGTTCACCGAAGGTCGCCGCACGACCGGCGCAGGCGCCGACCTCGACGCGCTGAACGGGTACCTGTCGGCGCACGGTCCGGTCTCACCGCCGCCGACCGATCGCATCAGCGTTCGCTGAGCCCGAGCGCGCGGGCCAGCGTCGGCCACGCCGACCGCAGGTCGTCCTGCCAGTACGGCCACGTGTGGGTGCCCCACGGCCGGTACTCGACGGTCGCGGGAATGCGCAGTTCCCGCAGCCGGCGGTCGAAGGTGATCGTGCAGGCGAACGCGCCGGCTTCGAGCGGGGCACCGACGGTCAGCACGTCGCTGTCCGCGCCCAAGTCGTAGGGGCCGAGCAGCCCGTTGCCGGTGCTGATGTAGATGTCCTTGCCGCGCAATGCTTCCGCGTTCGTGTACGGGTCGTGTTCCTTCCACTCCGGGTCGCCGGGCGCGCCCCACATGTTGTCGGGGTTCCCGCCCTTGTAAGCGACGGTGCCGCGCACCGAGTCCCGGGCGGAATCACGCGAGATGTCCAGGCAGCCACTGAGTGCCGCGACGCCCTCGTACAGGTCGGGATGGCGGGTGATCAGGGACATCGCGCCCGTCGCGCCCATCGACAGTCCGCCGATCGCGTCGACGCCGAGTTCTCCGGCAACGGCGTCGACGATCGGTGGAAGTTCCTGGGTCAGAAAGGTTTCCCACCGGTTGGTGCCGAGCACCGGATCCGGGTTGCGCCAGTCCGTGTAGTAGCTGGCGGTACCGCCGACGGGCAGGACGACGTTGACGTTCTTGTCGGCGAAGAAGTCGACGATGTCCGTCTTCTGCGTCCAGGTGCTCTCGCGGTAGTCGGATTCGGATCCGGCGCTGACGCCGTCGAGCAGGTACAGCGTCGGCCGCGGTCCCTGCCCCGACGGATGCAGCACCTGAACCTGCACGACGCGGTTCATCGACGGGGAGTACACGAACAGGGCGGATCGGCGGTCGGTGAGGTGCTCCACGTGGTCCACCCGGGCGGTCGGCACCGGATCCGCCGATGCCGGCGTCGCGCCGAGCAACGGCAGCAGAACCGAAAGGACGAAAGCGGCGATCGTCCCCTTGTACGTACCTCGTTTGTGCATCGATCTCCCCTGGTCCCCCGACGGCCCCCGGTCCGCCCACCCAACCCTCCACGGCTTACCGGGGTCAAGCACCTCGAAGGGTGTGGCGAGCCGTTTCGATCGGTTCGGAGGGTGGTCCGGAATCGCACTTACCCCCCGTATCGCGGTGTTACACAGGCCTCGGGAGCACCGTGTCGGATATCCCGTTCTCATTTCACGAGAACTGGATATGCTGCACCCATGGGAGACGACTTGGGAGCCGGCGGCCTGCGTTTCGAACGCGAGGGCGCGATCGGCTGGTGCATCATCGATCGGCCGGCAGCGCGCAATGCCTTCACCCCGGCGATGTATTACGGGCTCAAACGAGCGGTCCGGCTCGTCAACTCCGATCCGGACCTGGCCGCGCTCATCATCACGGGCGTCGACGACGTCTTCGCACCGGGCGGCGACCTGGGCGGACGCGCCGAACCCGGCGACAACCTGCCCGACGGCATCGGGCACGACATCCTGCCGTTCCTCACCATCCGCGACAGCCGCGCGCCCGTCGTCTCCGCCGTCAACGGCATCTGCCAGGCGGGCGGTCTGCTGGTCGCGATGATGTCCGACATCGCCGTGGCCAGCGACCGCGCGACCTTCCGCGTGCCCGAACTGCTCCGCGGCATCCCCGACGCGACCTTCGCGGCCGCGCTGCCCGCGCACGTCGGCGTCGCGGTCGCGCGGGACCTGATGCTCTCGGCGCGTCGGTTCGACGCCGCCGAGGCCCAGCGTCTGGGCGTCATCTCCCGCGTCGTGCCGCACGAGAACCTCCGGGAGGCAGCATTGCAGGCGGCGCGAGAAATCCTGCAGACCTCCCCCATCGCACGCGCCCAGGTCAAGCGCATGCTCAACGAGCGCTACGGACTCTTCGACTACGAGACGATGCTCGGCGCGCTCGAGACTTCACCCGAACCTCGGGAAGGGATGCGGGCATTCATGGAGAAGCGGAACCCGAACTGGATTCCGGAGAACCTGCCCGGCTGACGGCCCGCCCCTTTCCGACCCGGGCGGCCGGCCCCCTCGTTGTCCGAGCGAGTGGTACACCCGTCTCCTTCAATCGACTGAGCGTGCCGCTCGCTCGGAAAAACGAGGGGTGACGCGACCCCGCAGAACCAACAAGAAGCCCCTCACCTGCGATCAGGTGAGGGGCTTCGTGGCGGAAGCGGAGGGATTTGAACCCCCGTTGGTGTTACCCAAGCTCGCTTTCAAGGCGAGTGCATTCGGCCGCTCTGCCACGCTTCCGTGGCAAATCCTAACCATAGGATGATCACCTGTTGCCGACGGCCGCCGCGACCTTGGTGAATATCTGGGCCAAGGTCTTGATCTGAGACTTGCTGAGCAGGTCGATCAGATTGCGGCGGACGCTCGCGACATGGGTGGGCGCGGCCTCGGTGAGGCGGGCACGTCCCTCGTCGGTGAGGGCGGCCAGCACCCCGCGACCGTCCTCCGCGCAGGCGCAGCGCAACACCAGGCCCTCGTCCTCCATGCGGCGGATCTGGTGGGTGAGACGGCTGCGGGACGAGAGCACGCCGTCGGCGAGGTCGCTCATGCGCAGCCGTCCGTCCGGGGCTTCCGACAGCAGGACCAGGATGCGGTATTCGGCGAGGGTGAGGCCGTGGGCTTCCTGCAGGTCACGGTTGAGAACATCCATGAGCCGGTAGTTGCCGTCCATATAGGTTCGCCAGGCGTGCTGTTCCTCGGCGGTCAACCAGTTCGGCTCGTCGTGTTCGGCGCTCACGCGGGAATTGTAGTCAGCACCCCCAACTTTCCCGACCGGTAGGTCTGTTTTGCGCAACACATGGACGCAGTACCCGACATCTCCGGCGAACAGGAACGACGACACGATAGTTTCGAACGCATGCGCGCAATCGTTGTCACCGAACCCGGCGGGCCCGAGGTCCTCCGATGGGACGAGCAGCCCGATCCGGTCGCCGGTCCGGGTGAAGTCCTCATCGACGTCGCCGCGACCGCCGTCAACCGTGCCGACCTGCTGCAGCGTCGCGGCCTGTATCCACCGCCGCGCGGGGCCAGCAACATCCTCGGCCTCGAGTGCTCCGGTGTGATCGCCGAACTCGGCGAGGGCGTGACGGGCTGGAGCATCGGCGACCGCGTCTGCGCACTGCTGTCCGGCGGCGGCTACGCCGAGCAGGTCGCGGTCCCGGCGTCGCAGCTGCTGCCGGTGCCCGACGGCATGGATCTCGCGGCCGCCGCGTCGCTGCCCGAGGTCGCGTGCACGGTGTGGTCGAACGTGGTCATGGCCGCCGGGCTCGAACGCGGCGAGGTGTTCCTCGTGCACGGCGGCGGCGGGGGCATCGGCACCCACGCCATCCAGGTCGCGAAGGCCCTCGGCGCGAAGGTCGCGACCACCGCGTCGGCGGGCAAGCTCGACCGGTGCCGCGAGCTGGGCGCCGATCTGGCGATCGACTACCGCACCCAGGATTTCGTCGAGGAGGTGCGCGCGACCTTCGGTGGCGCCGACGTCGTCCTCGACAACATGGGCGCGAAGTACCTGCCCCGCAACATCGACGTGCTCGCGCCCGACGGGCGGCTCGTCGTGATCGGCATGCAGGGCGGATCGAAGGGCGAACTGAACCTCGGTCAGCTTCTCGCCAAGCGCGGGCACGTCCTCGCGACGGGTCTGCGCGGGCGTCCCGACACCGGCAAGTCCGGGAAGGCCGAGATCGTCGCCTCGGTCCGCGAGAACCTGTGGCCGCTGATCGCCGAGGGCAAGGTGCACGCCATCGTGCACGCCGAACTGCCGATCACCGAGGCCGCCGCGGCACACGAGATGCTCGACGCATCCGACACCGTCGGCAAGGTGGTGCTCACGATCAACCGGTGAAGCAGCCCGGTCTCACTCCGTCATCGCGCGCAACTCGCGAACGAGCTGGTCGATCTCGTAGCGCGTGGTGTACGGGGCGAGGCCGATGCTCACGGCACCGCCCTCTTCACCGACGCCCAGCGAATCGAGCAGCCGGCTGGAGCCGCGTCCGGTGGTGACGGTCGCGATGCGCCGGTCGGCGAGGTGCGCCGCGACCTTCTCGGCCGGTAGACCCGGGATCGTGAAGCTCAGCGTCGGCACGCGGCTCTCGGCGCGACCGATCACCATCACACCGGGCAGGTTGTCGAGCTGCCGGGTCAGCCGGTCGAACAACCGGTCCTGGTAGTCCTGCATCGAACTGATCGACGTGATGAGCTTTTCGCGGCGGGTGCCGGTCGCTTCGTCGTCCAGGGACGCGAGGAAGTCGACGGACGTGACGAGCCCGGCGAGCAGCGCGTACTGGTGGCCGCCGACCTCGAGCCGCTCCGGGCCGCGAGCGTTCGGGTCGAGCGACATCGACGGAATCCGGTCGAGCTGCGAGGGATCACGGAAGACCAGCGCACCGATCTGCGGTCCGCCCCACGCCGACGCGTTGACTGTGAGGATGTCCGCGCTCAGATCGTCCATGTCGATGTGCGCGTACGGGGCTGCGCCCGCGGCATCGACGACCATCAGGCCCCCGACCTCGTGGACGCGGTCGGCGACGACCCGCACGTCCGGGGCCGATCCGACGATCGACGACGCGGCGGTCAGCG
>NZ_JADZGH010000094.1:0-7124 GCF_015865005.1 Rhodococcus sp. CX | reverse complement strand
GAACTGCCAGCTGGGCAGATCGCAGGTTTCGATGTCCACCTCGGCCCAGCGGACCTGCGCACCGTACCGGCTGGCGACCCGCAGCCAGGGTGCGATGTTCGCCTCGTCGTCCAGCCGCGACAGCACCATCCCGGTGCCCAGGCCGAGCCGTGAGCTCAGTGCCTCGGCGAGCCACGCCAGGAGCACGGCGCGGTCGGAACCGAGCACCACGCCGGCGGGCTCACCGCCGACGAGATCGGCGATCGCCTCCCGCGCCGCCTGCAGCATCGATCCGCTGCGGCGGGAGGACATGTGCCTGCCCGACGAGGACGCGGTGGAATTCCGGAACGCCGTAGACACCGTGCGGGAGACCGCGTCGGGGATCTGCATGCCGGCCTGCGGATCGAAATGGGTCCACCCGTCGCCGAGCGAGGGAATCAACCCCCGGATCCGGGCAACGTCGTAAGCCATGCGTGACACTCTAAATCCCGCTGTCAATGAAGTGACGTCCGCGCCCGGACGAACGTGACGTGGAGTACGCGACGACCGGCCGGGGAACAGCGGACATTCCGCACCTCAGCCGGGGTGGGGCGACACCGCGCCCGCCGAGGAGACAAGATGGAGGTATGACGCATCCGGAGAACGAGCCCGTCCTTGTGATCGGTCCCGACGGTCGGCCGGTCGCGGTCCCCAAGCCCGGCACCAACGGTGACACGGCCGCGAAGACCGAGGAGAGCGACGCCGAATCCCTCACCGACATGGTCGAACAGCCCGCCAAGGTCATGCGGATCGGCACCATGATCAAGCAACTGCTCGAGGAGGTCCGGGCGGCTCCCCTCGACGATGCGAGCCGCACCCGCCTGAAGGAGATCCACAAGTCGTCCATCAGCGAACTCGAGCAGGGCCTCGCTCCCGAACTGCGGGAGGAGCTCGAACGCCTCGCGTTGCCGTTCGGTGAGGACGCGGTGCCGTCCGACGCGGAACTGCGCATCGCGCAGGCTCAGCTCGTCGGCTGGCTCGAGGGGCTCTTCCATGGCATCCAGACCGCCTTGTTCGCGCAGCAGATGGCGGCGCGGGCGCAGCTCGAGCAGATGCGCCAGGGCGCACTGCCCCCCGGGCTGGGCGGAAACCCCCACAATCCCGAGGAACGCCAGCAGCACAACCCCGGCAGCCCGGGCACCGGGCAGTACCTGTAGTCCCATTCGGGGTCCGGGCCGGGCGTGCTCTCGGGCGCGCCCGGTACCCTCGGAACCCGTGTCAGTCTCTGGAGCAGCATCGTGAGCCGGGTCAGCATCGAAACGCGCAATGCGTGCGTCGACTTCCCGATCTTCGACGCCAAGACCCGCTCGCTGAAGAAGGCGTTCCTGGGTAAGGCAGGCGGAGCGATCGGCCGCAACGACTCGGACGTCGTCGTGGTCGAGGCACTGCGCGACATCACGATGTCGCTGAAGGAAGGCGACCGCGTCGGGCTCGTCGGGCACAACGGCGCCGGCAAGTCCACGCTGCTGCGATTGCTGTCCGGGATCTACGAACCGACGCGCGGGGCCGCCCGCGTCCGCGGTCGCGTGGCCCCGGTCTTCGATCTGGGTGTCGGCATGGACCCGGAGATCTCCGGGTACGAGAACATCCTGATCCGCGGCATGTTCCTGGGCATGACCCGCAAGCAGATGCTGCAGAAGGTCGACGACATCGCGGAGTTCACCGAGCTCGGTGACTACCTGTCGATGCCGCTGCGCACCTACTCCACCGGCATGCGGGTGCGCGTCGCCCTCGGTGTGGTGACCAGCATCGACCCCGAGATCCTGCTGCTCGACGAAGGCATCGGCGCGGTCGACGCCGAGTTCATGAAGAAGGCCCGCGTCCGGCTGCAGGAACTCGTCGCGCGCTCCGGCATCCTCGTGTTCGCGAGCCATTCCAACGAATTCCTCGCCCAGCTGTGCGACCAGGCGATGTGGATCGACCACGGCCGGATCCGCGAGCAGGGCGGCATCGAAGAGGTCGTGCGCGCCTACGAGGGCAACGACGCCGGCGACCACGTGCGCACGATCATCGAAGAACTCGAACGCGAACGCGCGGAACGGAACGGTGTCGTGTCCAACGGCACAGCGGCGACGGGTGCCGCCGGTGCCTGACAGCCCGGAACGGATCATCGGGGTCGTCGTCACCCACAAGCGTCGCGAACTGCTCGGCGATTCGCTGAAGGTGCTGGCGTCGCAGACCCGGCCGCTCGACCATCTGATCGTCGTCGACAACGCCGACGAGAACGAGGTGCGCCTGCTCGTCGAATCCGCGCCTCTGCCGACCACCTACATCGGGTCCAAGCACAATCTCGGCGGTGCGGGTGGGTTCGCCCTCGGCATCCTGCACGCGCTCGCGCTCGGCGCGGACCGGGTGTGGCTCGCCGACGACGACGGCCGCCCCGACGGCCCCGAGGTGCTCGAGACCCTCCTGGCGTGCGCGCATCGGCACGGCCTGGCTGAGGTGTCTCCGGTGGTGTGCGACATCGCCGACCCCGATCGGCTCGCGTTCCCGCTGCGTCGCGGCGTCGTGTGGCGACGTCGGCGCAGCGAACTCGGCGACGAGGATCTGCTGCCCGGCATCGCGTCGCTGTTCAACGGTGCCCTGTTCACCGCCGCGGCGATCGACGCGGTGGGCGTGCCGGATCTGCGGCTGTTCGTGCGCGGCGACGAGGTCGAGGTGCATCGCCGGCTGGTGCGGTCGGGCCTGCCCTTCGGCACGTGCCTGCAGACCGCCTACCTGCATCCGGACGGGGCGGACGAGTTCAAGCCGATCCTCGGTGGCCGCATGCACACGCAGTATCCGGACAACGAGACGAAGCGCTTCTTCACCTACCGCAACCGCGGCTACCTGCTGTCGCAGCCCGGCATGCGCAGGCTGCTGCCGCAGGAATGGGTGCGGTTCGGCTGGTATTTCCTGGTCACCCGACGCGACCCGGCGGGTCTGCGCGAGTGGATGCGTCTGCGCAAGCTGGGCCGCGAGGAACAGTTCGACCGGCCCTGATGCGGCGACCGGCAGGTCTCGCCTGCCGGTCCGCTGATTCCGGACATTCGCGCTGCCGGGTGTCCTCCCCCTTTTCGCGGCACCGCCGCCGCATTCGTGTGACTTGTGCCACAATGCCCATTCTGGGTAATCTGCCGCCGCAAGCCACGCCCGCGCCGCCCGGCGCAGTGCGTCTCACAATCCGATTACATGCGTGCGCAGTCCGTTTTATGCTCTTCGTCACAATCTTCTGGGGGACAGCGATGACAACTCGTACGACCGCACCGACCACTCTCTGTCAGGCGTTCCAGGCGACCGCCGCGAAGTATCCCGACCGGGTTGCCCTGCGCACCCCGGACGACTCCGTCACCTACACCTGGCGCGCCTACGCCGACAAGGTCCGCACGCTCACCGCAGGTCTCGCCGGGCTCGGCGTGAAACCGGGCGACACCGTCGGCCTGATGCTGACCAACCGGCCCGAGTTCCATCTCGTCGACACCGCCGCCATGCACGCGGGGGCCGCCGCGTTCTCGATCTACAACTCGCTCACCGCCGAACAGATCACCTACGTGCTCGGCAACGCCGGCAACAAGGTGATGATCTGCGAGGAGCAGTTCGTCCCGGTCCTGCAGAAGGCCATCCCCGGCACCGCCGTCGAAAAGCTGGTGTGCGTCGACGGGCACCCGGAGGGGACCATCACGCTCGACGAACTCGAGGCCGCCGCCGATCCGTCGTTCGACTTCGACGCGACCTGGCAGGCGGTGGAGCCGTCGGACCTGCTGACCCTGATCTACACCTCCGGCACCACCGGTCCGCCGAAGGGCGTCGAGCTGACCCACGCCAACCTCATCGCGGAGATCGAGGCGACCGCCCCGATCCTCAACCCCGGCCCGGACGACCGGCTCGTGTCGTATCTGCCGGACGCGCACATCGCCAACCGGTGGGGAGCGCACTACACGTCCATCCACACGGGCATGCAGATCACCACGCTCGACGACCTCAAGCAGGCCATCGCGGTCCTGCCGACCGTTCGCCCGACGATGTTCGGCGCGGTGCCCCAGGTCTGGTACAAGCTCAAGGGGGCGATCGACAAGACCCTCGCCGACGAGCCGAGCCCGGTGAAGAAGAAGCTCGCGTTGTGGTCCATCGACGTCGGCCGCAAGCGTGCGCGTCTGATGTCGGACGGCAAGCCGGTACCCAAGGTGCTCGAGCTCCAGCACGCGCTCGCCGACAAGCTCGTGCTCTCCGCGATCCGCAAGAAGCTCGGCCTCGACCAGGTGCGCGCCGCCGTCACCGGTGCCGCCGCGATCTCCCCCGAGGTCCTGGAATTCGTCCTGGCCCTGGGGATCCCGTGCTCCGAGGTGTGGGGCATGTCGGAGACGTCGGCCGTGGTGACACTCAACCGGCCGGACGCCATCCGCATCGGCACCGTCGGGCAGCCCGTGGACGGCGTGGAGATCAAGATCGCGGAGGACGGCGAACTCCTCGTCCGCGGGCCGCTGCTGATGAAGGGCTACCGGAACGACCCGGAGAAGACCGCCGAAACCATCGATGCCGCCGGCTGGCTGCACACCGGCGACATCGCCGAGATCGACGCCGACGGCTACGTGAAGCTGATCGACCGCAAGAAGGAACTGATCGTCAACGCGGCCGGTAAGAACATGTCGCCCACCAACATCGAAGGTGCGCTGCGGGCCGCGTGCCCGATGCTCGGCGGCGCCGTCGCGATCGGCAACGACCGTCCCTACAACGTCGCGCTGCTCGCACTCGACCCGGATGCGCTCGCCGCGTTCGCCGCCGAACACGGTCTGACGGGAGCACACGAGGAGCTCGTGCAGAATCCGCTCGTCGTCGAAGCGGTCGACAAGGCCGTGCAGGTCGCGAACTCGAAGCTGGCCCGTGTCGAACAGATCAAGAAGTACAAGCTGCTGCCGAACATCTGGGAACCATCCGGTGACGAGCTGACCCCGACGATGAAGCTCAAGCGCAAGCCGATCGACGCGAAGTACGCCGAGGAGATCGACAAATTGTACGAGAAGAACTGAGACACAGTATGTTCCGTGTGGATTCGTGTCCGCCCGGCGGCCACGGATCCACACGGAACGGAGTCGTCCCGATCAGCCCCCTTCGCGCACCGACGAGGTGTGGGCCTCGACGATCTCCTGTGCGATCACGCGCAGCTTGACGTTGCGATGCTGCGAGAAGGCCACGAGTTTCTCGAAGGCGGTATCCGCGTCGCACCGGAACGTCGCCATGATCAGACCCACTGCCTCGCTCAGCGTGGTTCGGCTCTCCAAAGCCGAACGCAGCTGGCCTGATTCGCGTTCCTTCAACGCGATGATCTCTTCCCGCAAACGGGACAGTTCCAGATTCACCCGCACCCGGGCGATCAACTCGTCGGGCTCGAACGGCTTCGTGATGTAGTCGTCGGCGCCGTCCTGCAGACCACCGACCGCCGCTGAGGTTCCGGCGCGCGCGGTCAGCAGAATCACCGGCAGCCGGGCGGTCGCGGGATCGTTGCGCAACTGCTTCAGCAACGCCAGTCCGTCCGGACCGGGCAACATCACATCGCTGAGAACGAGGTGCGGCGGCGAATCCTGAATGTGCTTCAGCGCGGTCGCGACGTCGGCCACCGCATCGACGCGCCAATCCTGTTGGCCCAGCAAACTTGTCAGGTAGTTCCGCAGGTCTGCATTGTCGTCGATCACCAGGATGCGGGGCCTGCCGCCGGCGGCATCCGCCACGGGGGCGTCGGTCGGCTCGTTCACCCACTGCGCACTCTCGGCAAGATATGACCCGCCCATCGAGGCCGGAACACCTTCTGCAGCAACAGGTTTCTCGCTGCTCACAACGCGCGGCACCGATACCGTGAACGTGCTTCCGGCGCCGGGCGCGCTCGTCACCGCGACCGTCCCACCGAGAGCCTGCACCCAGTCCGACACCAGCGACAAACCCAAGCCCACGCCTTCGGCGGTGCGACCGGCCGCGCCCTCCACCCGGTGGAATCGTTCGAAGACTCGGGTCGCTTCGTCCGGAGGTATCCCCACACCGGTGTCCGTCACCGACAGCACCAACCGGTCGCCGTCGATGCCCAACTCGACGGTGATCGACCCGTCGAGCGTGTACTTGACGGCGTTGGACAGCAGGTTGAACACGATGTGCGACCAGATCTCCGGGTCGAGCGCGATCGTTTCTGCGGCCGCATCGTCGATCCGGGTCACCAGAGTCAGCCCGGCGTCGCGCACGATCGGCTCGTAGAGCTCGACACACGCCGCGGTCAGTGCCGCCGCATCGGTGGGCTGCAGACGCGGACGCACCTTGTACGACTCGGCGCGGGTCGCTTCCAGCAGAACGTCGACGAGTCGCTGCAGGCGCATCACGGCGCGCCGCGCGGTTTCGAGGGATTCGTGCTGCTCGTCGGTGAGGGCGTCGGCGTCGTCGAGGACGCTCTGCAGCGGTCCGAGGAGCAGCACCAGCGGCGTGCGGAACTCATGACTGACCGTCTCCAGGAAACGGGTCTTGGCCTTGTCGACCTCGGCGAGCGCGTCGGCGCGGCGACGTTCGGCATCGAAGGCGAGGCTGTCGCGCAGCAGGCCTGAGATTCTGGCGGCGATCAGCTGGACGAGGGCCGCATAGTTGTCGTCGTATGCCAGATTGGGGTTCAAACCGACCGCCAGCACCCCGATCGCGGTGGCGCGGGCGGGAACGGTCAGCGGTAGCAGCACCACCGTGTCGAACGGTTGCGCGCCGAGCAGGCGCGTGGGGTCGACGACGCCGGGCGAGCGTTCGGCGACGCCCGTGAGCACGACCGATTTCGAACTCACCGCCACCTCGTCGAGGACCCGCTGGGCATCGGGCCCGAGGAGTCCATCGACGTCGCCGATCGTCCCGAGGTCGGCGACCCGGTCCCAGGTGCGCGGTACGGCCCGCTCGGGGTGCTCGGTGCGCGAGTCGAGATAGACCGCGGCGACGGGAACGTCGGCCCCGCTCGGGGCGAGCGCCGCCAGCGCCTTTTCGCAGATGTCGGCGACAGAGTTGCCGGCATCCGAGATCGCGACGGTTCCGAGGCGGCTGATGGCCTCGCGGCGACGATCACCGAGCACCGCCGCGGTGGTGTCGGCGGTGGCGACGAACACCCCCGCCAC
>NZ_JADZGH010000093.1:0-17088 GCF_015865005.1 Rhodococcus sp. CX | reverse complement strand
TACGGGCGGCCGGCCTTCGACTTCGCGCGGTCGATCGCCGCCTGAGCGTCGAATCCGGATGGCCCGACGATCCCGCCGTCGGCCATCCTCGGGAACAGTCCCTCGTTCAGCCGCAGGAGCAGATCCGTGATCGGGCTGTCCTCGTGGATGCCGTAGTTCGCGAGGGCGCCGTCGTAGTCGCCCTCGGCGATGGCCTTGCGCGCGCTGAGGATGACGTCGACGAGCGGGTGATCCTCCTGGATGCCGAGGAGCGAGGCGGTGCGACCTGAGTAGTCGCCGCCGAGCAGTGCCCGCCACCCGGTCGGATCGGACTGTGCGTCGAGGGACTTCGGGTCGCCCTTGAAGATCTTCCCGGCCTCGCTGCGCACGGTGCGGATGAGCCCGAATCCGAAGCGTTTGGCGACCTCCTGCAGGATGCGTTCGGAGCGTGGCCGCTTCGACAGAGCGCCAGGGATGTAGGCCTCCCACCCGGTCTCACCCTCCGCGTATCGGACCGGTCCGAATGGGGTGCGGGCGAGGATGCCGTTTCCCTGGCCGTTAGCGATGTGCGCGGTGTCGAGCATGCCATTGGCGCGCGTGCGGACACCGCCGTCGGCGTAGTGGACCCGCTGGTATTGCCCAGTCTCCGCCTGGCGCTGAGCGGCTGCGGCCGCCGATGACACGATCGCATCGTTCTGCGCCTGGAGGTTCTGGTAGTGCACACGCACTTGGACGTCAGCGAAGCGCTGCTGGGCAAGCCACTGCCGCATCGTCAGGTCGGCCTCGTCCGTCTCGGCAACTACCTCGACGGTCCCGTCGGGGAGTTCCTTGACCGTGATCCCGAGATGCTTCAGCTCGTCGATCGCGTCCTGGGTCAACGCTTCGGTGAGGATGACTTTCTCGTCGGGCGTTTCCTCGATCTTGCCCTGGAGGACATCGAGCGCTGAGTGCGCTTCGGGCATGCCCGGCTGCCGGATCTGCGTCTGAACGAGGTTCGGCACGAGCCCGTAGCTGTTGATCAGATCGAGGGCCTGCCGATTTGTCAGCCCCATCTGCATCGCTTGCTGGATCAGCTCGCCACGGTTTGCGGCGTATTGCCCGGTCAGCTCCTCGATCGTGGCACCCGCCTCGAGACCAGTACGGGTCTGCGCCTCGAACTGCTCCTTGAGGCCGGCCAACTGCTGATCGAGGCGAGCCTGCGTCGGAATCGATTTGTCGAGAGTCCCATTGAAGTTCTCGATCTTGACGGTCGATCCGTCTATGGCGATTCCGACTTCGGAGATCGCGTCGTTGACCTTCTGGATCTCGTCGTTGAATGCAGCCGACAGCTTGAGATCGCCAGCGAAATCGTTGAACCGGTCCTGGGCGGCGCCGACCGCGGGGATCAGGCGGTTCTCGATGCCGTCAGCCCCAGCGTTCATGCCGTTCTGGATCGCCACACCGCCATCGCGGGCCTTGTCGGCGAAGCTCTGCAGATCCTTCGCGACATCGCCGAAGTCGGGCATGCCGGGGATGAGGTCACCGAGCGGCCCGAGCAGGCCATCCAGTCCGGCAACGATCACGGAGAACGTGTCGAGCATGGACGCCGCCATGTCGGACCCAGACTTGGCGAATTCGCCGAATCCGCGCATGCCGTTCGCTACGAACTGCAGGATCGCTTCAGCTCCGTCGAACGCCTTGTTGCCGATGTCGATGAAGAACTGGATGACGCCTGCCCGGTTGTTGCTGATGGTGTCTGCGAACTTTTGGATGTGGGGCCCGAAGGCTTCAGCCAGAGCTGCTTTCAGTCCATCTGCCGCCATGCTGACAGCCCGGGTTGCGCCCTCGACAGAGGTTGCCGAGTTGCCGTTCATGACGTCGATGGCGCGTCTGGCGGCGCCTTCGTAGTCGTTCATCGACTGGACAGCGGTGGTCAGGTCCATGGCGTACATGGCCTGCCCGAGGTCCTCGGCCTTGGTGCCGAACAAGGCGACGGCGGCCGCGTTCCGTTCGACCGGATCCTCGATCTCGCGCAGCTTCGTGAGCACCAGTTCGAGACCGTCACGGGCAGACTCGCCGCCCTCCGCGATCTTCGCGGTCATCTCCTCCGCCGACAATCCGAGGAGTTCGTAGCCTTCGGCGCTGGCCTTCGATCCGTCCTGTGCGCGGATCGCGAACTCCTTCAGCGCATCCGCTGCGGTGTCGGTGTCTCGGGCGCCGGCCTTCACGGCCTGGCCCATCAGCCCCATCGCTTCGGCGCCGGTGAGGCCGAGTTGCCGGAACTGGGTTCCGTACTCGTCGATTGTGTCGAGCCAGTCCTCGGACACGTTCAGGCCCATCTGAGAGCCCTTGACGATGAGGTCGAATGCGTCGTTGACGTCGGCGGCGAACCCGGTCTTGACGGCCTGCGCGGCCGATCGGGAGACACGCGGAATCTCCTCGCCGATGATCCTGGAGACACCGTCGAGGGAGCGGATCATCTGCTCCGCATCGCGTTGCGTCGCACCCGGATCGAGCAGGCCGCTCCCGAGTGCCGCTTTTGCGGTGCCGAGGTTCGCCTCGAGCGACTCGCCGAACGTGTCGGCGTACGCTTCGCCCGCGGCCTGTGCGAATTTCCGGGCCTGCGCTTCCGTCACGCCCGTCTGCGCCTGGAACAGGTCCCGGTTCAGTTCGGCGGACATGCCGTCCTTGATCGCAGCGGCGAGCGCCGCACCCGCAGTGAGGCCGATCGCGGCGACACCAAGGAGGGATGCACCGATCGGGCCGGTCTTCGAGCCGAGATTGCCGACCGCGTCAGCGAACCCGGACAGGAAGTTCCCGCCGGACCGGCTGCCCGCCGGCCCTCCGCTCTGACTCGCCTGTTGGTACAGGTCCTCGAGTTCCTGCTGCGCGGCCTGCAGGTCCTGCTGTAGCCGGTTGCCGAGCTCGATGGTGTCGACCGCGCCTGCCGCCTGACGTGCGGCAGCCTGGATCTCCTCTATCTCCTGAGCGGCACGGCGGGCGTCGTTCAGCAGCTGGGTGTTCATGACGATGTCGTCGACGGACTGGTCGGCGCGCTGTGCGTTGCGCTCCAACTCCTGAATACGCTGCGCTGCGTCGCGGGCCTGCTGCTCGAGCCGGCGGTTGATCTCGACGGCCTGGGCGGCTTGGCCGGCGCGCTGCGCTGCCTGGCTGATTTGCTGGAAGCCGTTGGAGATCTGCTGGGTGGCTCGCTGGCTCTGTTGCTGGGCCCGCTCGGTGCCTTGGACGAAGCGGGAGTCGTCGAGGGTGAGGCGGGCGACGAGTTCGCCGACGTCGAGTGCCACGGACTACTCCTTCTTGCGCAGTTGCTTTCTGGCCTTGAGCAGCTCGGCGTGCTGGCCGAGGATCTTCTCGAGGTCGGCTTGTCGGGGCAGATGCGACATGGCCCAGTGGATTTCGCCCCAGTCCGGGGAGAACCCGAACCACAAGATCGCGGTGCGGCCGGCGTGCAGGATCATCGGCCAGGGCAGGCCGTCGGCGACCATCTCGCCGAACGCAGTCCCGAGGGCGTCGATGGCCTGCTGGGTCTGTTCGACCGGGGGCATCCCGTCCTTCGTCACCATCTCCCGCATGACCTTCGCTGCCTCGTAGTCCGGCGCCGGGACGGTGTAGCGCTTGCCTCGGATCGGCAGGTGGAGGTCAGGGTCGAAGCCGGTTTCGGTGAGGTCCTTGAGCGCCACTACACGCCTTTCGTCAGCGCCTTGTGCAGGCGGGAGGTTGGATCTGCGGCGAGGGCGGTGATGCGCAGGCGCAGCCATCGCCACGAGTGGGTGTGCAGGACACCGGATTCGAGGTCGATCCCGTTGTCTTGCAGGTCGAGTTCGATGTCGGTCCAGTGATGTAGGCAGTCGACGATTGTGCGTGCGACCTGGCCAGGTTTCGGCCGGTCAGGCTCGTCGTTGTACCACTCGCGCACCCCGGTTACGGGGTCGTACGGGCCGCCGCCAGGATCATCCGGTCCGTAGGTGCGGGGCGCTGAAGGATCGAGCGGAGCTTCTCCCCCATCCCTGCCTGCTTCGGGGATGGGGGTATCGGATTTCCCGGCACACCTGCGCTCTCCCAGTGGGCCTGACCGGCGGCTTCGGAGTGCCCGAACCACAGCATGGCGGTGCGGCCGGCGTGGGCGATGGTGGGCCAGCCGATTCCGTCGTCGACCATCTGCTGGTAGGTGTCGCCGAGGATCGCGAGGATCTCGGCGCGTTCCTGCGCGTCGTCCAGGCGTGGGCGGGTGGCGATGAGCTGGTGCGCGCGTAGCCCCTGCCAGGCAGTGCAGTGGATCGCGTAGTCGCGGCCGGCGATCGGCAGGTGCAGCGCGGGGTCCATGAAGGTGGCGAGGTCCTCCACCGGACTCCTTCCGTTGGGTGAAACACCCGCCGGGAGCAGCGCAGCTCTACTCCCAGCGGGTGGTCATGGGGCGGTCAGGCCGCGGCGACGGCGAATGCTCCGCCGGTCAGGCCGGAGCCGTCACCGGTCAGCACGCCGCCGGGGACGGTGACAGCGAACGGGCCACCCGCCGATCCGGTGACCGTGAAATCGCTGGCGACATAGCCGTCGTCGAGCGCAGCCAGCGCCGACTTGATCGCCGCGGACGTTGCATCGAACGCGATCGGCGCGGTGGTCTTGCTGTTCCACGTCAGGGTGAAGGTGCCCGCAGTGGCTCCGCCGATCGTGACGGTGAAGTTCTGGTCACCGGACGGAACGAGCGGCTTGACGATGTCGCGGGGCTTGCCGCGGCCCGACAGCGTGAAGCTGAACTCCTGCAGCGCGTTCGGGTCGGACGCGGGCGAGTCGGTCCACTTCACCGTGGTTTCGGCTTCGTAGGCGTCGGGCAGTGCGTCGCGCCGGTAGATGCGGACGGTCACGACGTTGTCGTAACCGGTCTTGCGACCCTTCTGGCGCAGGAAGTTCTGGCCCGGGTCATCGACGAAACCGCTCGTGTTCTCGCCCTTGCGCTTGCCGCCGCCTTCGATGCGGAACGCGAGGCCGGTGACGATCTGGGAGGCGAAGCCCTCCGAGTCGATGTCGGAGTCGTCCTGCTCGGCGCCCTCGAAGATCGGGGCGACCGAGGACAGGCCGCGCACGCGCGTCCAAACATCGGCAGCGGTTTCGACTTCGAGAATCCAGTCGCGGGCCAGGGTCGACGCGAGGGCCTGGGTGGGTGCAGTCATGGGGTCGTCCTCCTAGGACGGGTTGGCAGTGATGCAATACGAATCAGGTCGGGTCCAACGCCCATTCGCATCGGGATCGCGCGGTGCGCGCACGACACGGCGGCAGAGCAGGACCCGGACACTCCCCCACGTCTCGTGAGAGGTGTCGTGGATCGCCTCGAAAATGGCGTCCATCAGGTGGTCGACGGCACGAGGATCGCGGCCCCCGCGACGTCCCCGGATCTGCAGGTAGTAGTCCGGGTTGTCGTCGTCGCGGGACCGGTCCTCGTTATAGGTATTGATGACGATCGCGTCGTTCGGGGTGTCGGGCATCGCGCCGAAGAACACCGCGGGTAGCGTGCCGGCGCCGTAGATGCCGTTGGGTTCGTATCGCACGAGCCCGAGGGCGGTGAGGCGCCTGACGAGTGCCTCCTCGAGTGCGGTGGTGTCAGGCGCGCGGGCAGTCGTCACAGTGCACTCCTGATCGATTGAGCGATGACTTGGCCAACGACTCCGCGCGTCGCGATCAGCGCGTTCTCGAGGAACTTCGCCTCGCCGTGCTCGTGATGGAATCCGACGCCCTCGTGCTGAGCGATGGCGTAGACGAGCGAGTAGAAGACGACCGCTTCGAGGTGCCCGGAGGCGATGGAGCAGTCGTTGCGCAGCTCGCCAGTTTCCTTCGGTGTGCGCTGAATCGACTCCTGCTTCACGACCTCGGCAGCATCCTCGAAGCCGCCCAGCGTGGACTCGAGGATGCGTGCCCGGGCCTGCGTGAAGTCAAGCGACACGGCGGCCCCCTACGTCAGGTCGACGCTGTAGAAGTTCGGGGTGCGGCCGGCGCCGTCGTGGTGCAGCTGCTCCGCCAACACCTCGGCAGTCCGGCCCCCGAACTCCGGCGGCAGGGTCACCAGCGACCCGGGTGGAATCAGCGGCGTGGTGGCAGGCATCGAGACACGGGCCTCGGAGATCACCTCCGAGCCGTCCGGTGCCAGCACCTTCTTGCGCTTCGCTGTGACCTTCCCGAGCAACTCAACCGGGGCGTCGTGCGCGGGACCGTACGGGCCGTCGCCGATCTTGCGTGCCACAAGCATCGGCCACCGCCACCAGCGGACGAGCGGTTCCCTCACCACGACTGCACCGCATTCGATGCCAGCCCAGCGAACCGGAGCAGCCGCAACGCAGTCGGCACGAGGCCGTCCATGCTCGACGCCTTCGCGGCCTCGAGCTCCCCCGCGTTCGTGGTCTCCGATGCCCCGTCGATCGACGACGACACCACGATCTCGTCCATGCCGGCGCGCCCCTTCGTGGGGTTGATGCCGTTGTCTGCCCAGAACGCGGCCTGCACGCACGTTGCATCGCGCATCGCTTCACGCAGGCTCGGGTCGGTGGGCATGTGGTCGGGGGTGGTGTCGTAGATGTCGGCGAGGCACGCGTCGGCGACGAGGATCGACGCCTCGCGGAGGAGGATGTCGGCGTTGTCGGGTGCGGGTGTCTTCGTCCAGGTGGCGAGGTCGACCGCGGTGGCGTAGACGAGCATCAGTCCTCCGGTTTCGGGCGCTCGACGGCGATCTGCACCACTTCGGTCGCAATGCCTCCGTTGTGCAGGTAGCACTCGCCGTCCACGTTCTTGCGGTTCCGGGTCACCGTGACGCCCCCCGGTTCAACGAGAACCGACCGAACACCGCTCAGGTCTTCCACTCCGAGTAGCGCGAGGGCGTACTCGAAGTGTTCGCGGCTGATCTCGAACGGGTAGGACACTGTGCCTCCTCGGGTGGGGTGGTGGTTGGTGCGCAGGTCGCGCTGCTGCAGGGGCCGAAAGGAACCCGGCGTGGAAAGCCCTCAGTCGTCCTTCGCGTGCGTTTCGTGCCATGGGTGCCGGGGCACGCGGTTGACGCACCAACCACCAAGCTCAGTCAGACTGCGGTGACGGTGAGGCCGGTTCCGCCAGTCAGGGAAGCACCGCTACCCGAAAGTGCGCCCGGGACCGCGATCGTGTATTCGCCCGCCGATCCGGTGACGGTGATGTCGTCGGCGCCGAAACCGTCGTCGAGGCCAACCAGCGCGGTCTTGATGGTCGCTGCGGTCGCATTGTAGTTCAGCGCACCGGTGGTGCGGCCGTTAAAAGTGAGTGTGAAGGTGCCACCGGTCGCGCCGCCGACGTCCACGGTGAACGCGTTGGTGCCCAGGACGATCTTCACTGCACGCTTGAGCGAGAACGTCGAATCCGGATCGGTGTAGTCGTCCGGGTCCTCCACGACACTGATGCCGAAGAACGTGTCGAAGATCGACCGGTTCACCAGGTGGCTCGAGTCGTAGTCCCGCAGCCAGCGCAGCGCGATACCGGCGTACGACCCGGATGCACTGTCGACGCCACCGAGCGGGGACGCCGGAACCCGGTACACCGTCTGGAATGCGGACCGATGGAACACGTACGACTCGTATGCACCGATGGAGTGCGACACGATGACCGGCATTCCAGCGATGTTGCCGATGGTGGCGCTGCGCAGAGCGTTCGAGTCTCCGGACTGGTCGAACTTCCGGAACTGGTCGGACTTGAGGATCATTGCCTCGATACCGGTGCCGACGAGGAACACGCGGCCCTGCTGTGGCACGTGGTAGTCGTTCAGGACCTTGCGCGCGTCGACCGCTCCGGCGTGGAAGTCCAGTCCGCTCGCGCCGTCCGTCGAGATGGAGATGTTCGACCCGGACGGGTATGTCGCACCCTTGATCTTCGCGGAGATCTTGTCCTCTATACGTTCGGCAACAGCTCGGGTCTGCGGGGTGACGACCTGCTCGGTGAAGTCGTAGATGTCGAGAGACAGTTCCTCGTCCGACAGTCCGATTGCGTTGTACGGGTGGGTGTCGAGCTTCACGTCGACCTTGAACTCGTTCAGATCCGAGTTCTCGATCGCCGCGGTGTGGTCACGCCACGCGTAGTCCTTGGCGACCGTGCGTCCGTTGATGCGGATGGACACGGTGTCGTTTGCGGGACTGCGGCCCGAGAAGTGCTGCGAGGCGCTGGACTCGACGATCCCAGGCAGGACGACATCGCGTTCGAGCACGACGAGCCCGGCCTGCACGATCTGCGCAGCCTTGAGAATGGTGTTGGTCACGGAATTTCTCCTGGATTAGTAGATGGTGACGCCGGACTTCCGGTTGCCGAGGCTCTCGGCGAACTTCTTCGGGTCGTCGAGCGGGCTTGCTGTGGACTTACTTCCGCCGACGCCGTTGCCGGATCGCCCGGCGGAGTTGGCGCTGGCGTTGGTCGCGGCGAGACGCTTGGCGAGGGCATCGACCTTGTCGGCGGGGACGCCGGCCAACAGCTCGAGGTCCTTGTCGTCGGTGATGCCGTGCTTCCGCGCCGCTCGTTCGACGGCGAGTTCGGCTTCGAGCTTCTCGGCGCGGCTCTTCTCGGCGTCGCGTTCGGCTTCGGCGCGTTGCTGGTCGTCGAGCTTGGCGAGGCGGTCCTTCTCGGCTGCCGCCTTGTACTTGGCGACTTCCTGTTCTGCGGCCTTGCGCGCTGCCCGTTCGGCGTCGAGGGCCTTCTTGCCGCCTTCGCCGAGCTGCTCGTCGTCACCGCCGTCGGGCTTGCCGGTGTCGTCGGTGTTGGTTTTGCCGGCACCTGCATCCCCACCGGTGCCGTCCCCCTGGCCGGTCTGGCCGCCGTCGCCGTTGCTGTGTCCCTCGTCGTCGCGACGGGGGTGCATGCGGTTCGGCCAGCGGCCGGAGGTGGCGAACGGGTCGAGGCCGTATCCGGCGCCGACGATGAGGGCGAGTGTCGTGGTGGTGCGCATGGTGCTCCTTCGGGTGTGCAGCGTCGCGCTGCGGTGTTGCCCCAGGCACCGTCGCGGTGTCGGGGTGTCCGCCCAGGGGCGGAAGCGTGTGGGGGTCAGCGAGCTTGGTTGATCTGCTCGCGTCGCGGCCGGCGGGTCAGGCCGTGCTCGTCGACGTGCTGGGCGATCGCCTCGCGTTGCGCCCGGAGTCGGGCTGCGGCCTCGCGCTTCGCCTGCGGGGTGACCGCAACAGCCTGCCGGCGGCGGGTGTCGCGGATGGCGCGTTCCATGGCCCGCTGCTGCTGCGTCGCCGCATAGCCTTCGGGGTCCGGCTTCGTCGTGAACGTGCGTGACGCGCCCGGCACGAACCTGCTGAGCGCGTGCCCGCAGTTCGGGTGCCGGAAGCCCTTCGAGATGGCCTCGCGCATCGTGGCCTTGATCCGCACCTGCACCGGACGGCCGGTCGTCGCCGACTTCAGCTCGACCGTGCCGGTGCTGCCGTCCAGGCTGAGCACCTGTCCTTCGAACGGCTGGCACTGCGGTGCCGGCTTCGAATGCGACGACACCACCATCAGCGTGTGGCCGTGTTCGAGGGCCCGGGCGATGTGGGATTCGCGCAGTTCCTCGTTCACCACTGTGCGGGACAGCATCTCGACGTACGAGGTCAGTGACCAGTTGCGGCCGCCGCGGTCCCGGAATCCGGTGATGCCTCGCTTCGTGAGGATGTCGAGGGCCTGCTGGGCTGCGTCCAACCGTGTGCCGGTGGCTCGTGGTGCGCCGAGGATGCCCCCGGTGTGCGGGGTGAGCCTCGGGACCTCTTGGGATCGGACCTGTATCTGTGCGAGCACCTGCCCGTACAGGCGGTCCGCGTTGCCGGGGAGCTGCTGTGTGGCGTGGGCGAGGGTGGACCAGGCGGATTGTGTGGCTGCGACAGTGCGGGGAACCGGGACGCGGTCGCGACGCGGTGCGCGCCCGGGCACTGCCGCAGCCGTTCCCACGGCGGCTGCGCTTACCGCTGCGGGAGTTTGTGGGTCGGCGTCCTCGTCGGCTGCCTGCTCGCCGAGGTCGGCCGCGGCCTGCACCGCATCCTGCAGGAGCTGTGGCATGGCCGCTTGGAGATGCCGGGCGAGTGCTTCGGCAGCCCGCCGGAACTCGACCTGCCGTGAGGCTTGGACCTGTTGCCACTGGTCGGTGTCGATGCCGTCGATGATGGCTTCGGCGAGGAGGCGGAGGAGGGCGAGTTCGGCGTCGGTGTAGAGGGCGATCAGGTGGGCGGGGATGTTGCGGGCGTCTTCGGGGTCGAGTGCCACCAGCTACACCTCCCGATGTTTACTTCGTCCTCGTAAATCGCACAGGCTGTGATATTCGGAGGCCGATCTAAACGTCGTCGCCCTCGTCGACGTCGACGCCGACGTCCTGGTCGCCGCTGACCTGACCGTCGGGGGCGGTGTCCGAGCCGAAGAACGCCGGCATCTCCACCGTGTTCGCCGCATCGATCAACTCGACCTCTTCATCGATCTGCTCCTCGGTCCAGCCCGGGTGCAGGTAGCGAACCTTGGTGCGTGTCGAGGCAGCCTTCGCGGTCTCCCACGCCTGCACCGTCTGCGCACGGGACAGGTCGGATTCCTGCGCGAACGGCGGCCAGTCCAGATCCAGCGGCTCGTGCAGCTCCACGCCGAGGTGCGGGAACTTCTTCTGGTCGATCCGCAGAGCAACCGTGGTCAAATGCTGGATGGCGACACCGAAGTAGCGGGCCTTCCCCTCGGTCGTGGTGACCGTGGATTCCTTCTTGCCAGCGGCCTCGGTCGCCGTCTGCGCGACCTCGTCGGACATGCCGAACGAGACGGGGCTGTAGCCGGTGCGGCGCAGCACCTCACGCAGCAGCATCTCCCCCACCTGGTCGTGCTCGAGCACCCGGATGGCGGGCTGATGGAACTGGAAGATGGACTCAGCGCCGCCCTCTTTACCGATGCCGGTACCGACCTGCGTGAACAGTTCCTGATCCTCGGGCAAGAACATGCCCTGACCGGCGCCGCGGTGCTGCAGCACCTCGGAGGAGGCGAACATGCGTGCCTGGGCGACGCGCACGTCCCGCATCAGTGAGCTGTAGGTGCGGTCGATCTGGTGATAGAGCGGCACGAGATCGACCGCGCCGACGTCGGAGGCGCCGAGGTTCCGCAGCTGCGGATCCTCCGCCCACTCAGGGTTCGGAAGCTGATTCGGCACGTACTCGACAGCAAGCTCGTCCACGCCGAGGTCGACGATCGAGTATCCATCCCCAGCAAGTTCCACGCTGATGTCCGCGGTCGCGTCGTGCGCGCCCAGCTCCTGCAGCGTGCCGAGGTTGTGTTGGGTGCCCTTGTACAGCTCGTGCACGATCCGGCCGCGCTCGTACCGTTCGAGGTGCCTCCACACGTCCCGAGGGTCATCGGATTCGAGTTCGGTGAAGAACGTGACGGACTTGAGCCGGCCCCTGGACCATTCGGGGATCGCATGATCGGGGTCGACCCATTCGATCCACGTGCCTTGCTGCACCTGGTCGTCCCACACCACCCTGCCGAATACACCGGTGAGCGCCGACGAGGTTTCCCCCGCGGTGTACAGGCTGGAGTGGAATCGGGGGGTGTTGAACAGGTCGTCGACGCGGGCCTGCACCGTGTCGAGTTCGTCGTCGGCGGCGAGGATCACCGGCGGCTTCGAGAACAGTGATGTGGCCGAGAGTTGGGCGATGTCTTTGCCGATCGGGGCGTGGAGGCGTTTCCCGGATTGGCTGGGGTTGTGCTGGGTGCGGCCCCAGAATGCGTCCCACGCGTCTTGTGCGCGGCGTTTGAGGGTGGCGCCGGTGGGTGAGGTGCGGCCGCCGGCGCCGTAGAAGTCGTCGAGCTTGGTGGGGTCGCCTCCCCACCAGACGCGGCATTCGGCGACACGGGCGGTGACCTTGCCCAGTTCGGGCGGCGGCCAGGCCATGTTCGCGCGGATGCTGGTCATGCTGCGGTCTCCTCGGTGTCGAATCGGTGGTCGTCGGGTAGCGGCACGGCGTGGCGCCACTGGAACTGGGAGGTGGCGACCGCGTAGCGCAGTGCGTCGCAGAAGTCGTCGTTTTCCTTGACGGGCGCGTCCTCGCCACGCTCGACAGCCTTCGAATCCCACACGTAGCCGGGGATCTCGTTGAGCAGGTTCGTGCAGCTGTTGTGGATCAGGAGTTGCTGTGTGGACAACAGTGACGCGACGACACCGATGCCCAGCTTGTGGCTGTTCGCGGCGTTCGCGACGTTGACGAACCCTTCGCGGTTCATCTGCAGCTTCAGCGCGGCCGCCGAGGGGTCCACGAAGTGGAAGTCGGGTGTGCCGTGCTCGTTCTCGAAGCGCCGTAGCAGTCGTGTGCGGTCGGCGGGTGTGCCGGCCGGTGGCGCGAACTCGGCCATGGCGTAGAGGCGGTTGTCTGCGCCGAGGCCGAGGAGGATGCCGGCGGCGGGGTGGTTGACGCCGTCGTCGATGCCGATCGCGAGGATCTGCTGCATCGTCGGGAGCTGGTCGACGACATGTACGGTCGGGTCGAACATCTCGTAGATGACACCGTCGGCCATCGTCCACAGGCCCTTGATGAACCGGTCGTTCCACATGCCGGTGTACTGCCGGTCGAGTGCTTCGATGTACCCCTCGGGCAGGTGGGCGCGGTTGTCCTCCAGGCCGAAATGGAAGATGCGGTGCCCCATTTCGTCGGCCCGGTCGATGTAGTCGCGTTTGAGGAAGTGCCGCGGCCCGTCCGGGTTGGTTGTGCCGCCCATCCACGCGTCGTCGACGGAGTGTCGGGACATGAGCATGGACACGAACTCTTCGGCCATGAGGGTCATCTCGTCGCAGTAGGACCGTTTGATGGTCATGCCTCGGATGACGCTTTCGGCGCGGACGTCGGATGCGCCGATGACGTGGACGGTTTCGCCGAGGATGTTCGCGGTCGGTGCGCCGCGGTTGTAGTGCACGGCGCTGGCGAGGTCCCCGAAGAGGCTGGGGTCCATCATCGGGGCGAGTACGTTGCGGTAGGCGGTGTCGCGTGTGCGGGAGATCAGCACGTTCTCACCGGTCGAGGGTGCGTCGGCGAGTTTCATCTCGAATTTCACCAGCGATCCAATGGTCTTGCCGGACCGGACCGCGCCGTGCCACAGGTTCAGCTGCGACCTGGAAGCGTCAGCGTTCGCTGTCGCAATCGAGTGGGCCTGCTTCCGGGAGATCGACAGCCTGTCCAGGATCCCCACTCGCGCCGGCCTCCTCCTCGTCGTGGACCGCTGCAATCAGTGCTGCCTCGAGCTGGCCGAGCATCGACTTGGCGTTGTCGTGCTCGGTGGTGGTGTCGGTGAGCTTGTCGAGGACTGCCGCCTGGCCGGTGTGCGCGTTCGTCTGCTCCCGCAGGTCTCGCGAGGGAATGAAGTCGAGTTGCGCCTCGACTTCGCGGCCTTCGCTTCCGCGGATCAGCGTCGACCACCCCTTCTTGCCTCGGAGTGTCGCCAGGATCGCAGCCTGCGACAGCTCGAGGATCTCCAGTGCGTTCTCCGCAGCGACGGCCTTGCGTGCCTTGAGGTCGATGACACGGGCTTCTGTGGCCTTCTTTGTCTTCGACCGGTCGAAACTCAGGTTCAGCCGATCCGCCCACCGAGACACCGTGCTCTGCGGCCGGCCCATCTCCTCTGCGATCGCCCGCAGCGACATCCCCTGCTCATGCAGTTCGCGAAGGCGCCGGCTCTCCTCATCGGTCCACGCGGCCATGGGCCACTACGCGCGCGCATGGGAGGCGGGTGGAACGTTCCATCCTGTGGTTCATTCGGCCCTCCTCGGGGAAGTTGACGCCCACGCTCGTCCGGCGTGAGATTCCGGGGCGTGGGCGGTCCATCCGAGCACTCGCGAGGTGGTGCTTCGAGGATGGACGTCTGGAAACGACGAAGCGCGAGTGACCCTGCTGGTGGGGTCATCTCGCGCCTACGCGCTGAGCGTATCAAAGGGGTGGGGATAAGAGGTTCAGGCGCTCACCCGGTTTCGTGTCGCTGTGGCGAGGTGGGCGTCCATCACGTCGCCCAGTCGGTAGATCGGCACGCCCTCGGAGTTGCGGCGCACGGGGGTGATGCGGCCGGTCCTTCGGAGGCTCTTCACGCGCTCGCGATCGAGCCGGGCGTATTCGGGGCCGAGCTCCTTCGCGGCGATGGCGATTGCGGATGCGTTGAGCTGGGTGTCGCGGGCGACGGTGGTGGATCCGTAGCGCCATGTTTCGGGTTCGATCGGCAGGCGGGCGGCGCGTCGTGCTGCTCGGATGACGCGACGCAGTGACGCGGGTGCTTCGTCGGCGCCGGGAGTCATGGCGAGGGCGGTGATGTTCTTGCGGAGCCATTCGGCCATTCCGATGGGTGTGACGGGGCCGTCGTAGCGGAGGCCGCGGTGTTCGCATACGTGGTTGGCCCAGGTCCAGAGTTCGTTGTCGAGGTAGTAGGCGGCGTCTTGCGCTGCGGTGTCGTACGGGACGACGTCGGTGGGGCTGGCGCTGACGCGAGGTTCGTAGGAGATGCGTTGGCGGTAGCCGTCGCAGCAGATTCCTGCGAGTGCCTCGGTGATCTCTGGGACTTGGCAGAGGAGTGCGAAGACTTTGTTTTCGCCTGGGGTGTCGAGGTAGCGGCCGGCCGCGTCGGGGGTGCTGGTCATGCGTCGGCTCGGCCCAGGATGTCGCGGAGTGCGTCGCGGACTTCGGGGGTGAGGTTCTTGGCGACGGTTTCGGCGACGGCGGGTGGGTAGTCGGTGCCGGAGGGTGCGTTGGCGGTCATTTTGAGTTCCATGACTTCGGCGCGGGCTTTCTCGGCGGCTTTGCTGGCGAATCGGGCGGCGTTGGCGGTGGCGGCGAGTTCGGCTTCGAGTGCGTCGATGCGGGCGTTGGCCTGGTCGAGGTTGGTGTAGGCGGCGGGCATGCGCTGGGGCCTTTCTCGCGGTGGGTGTGGATGGTTCCGGCCCGCACCGGGAGTAGTCGGTGCGGGCCGGGGTTCAGGTGGCGGCGAGGCTGAGTGCTGCGATGGCGATGATGAGCACCCAGGCGGTGAGGGCCGTTGGGAGGCGGGTCACGGTTCACCACCACGGCTGTTCGCGGCGTCGATGGGCGGTGTGGAGATCGGGCCCTGGTCGGTGGGGTGGAAGGCTCCGGCGATGAGTCCGCCGGCGAAGAGTGCGGCGAGGAGCAGGGACGCCCGGATCCGGGTCCTGGGCGCGGTCACTGGTCGCCGTCCAGGGCAGTGGCTGTGGACGGCTGTGGGGGCTTCATGTGGGCCCCCACAGCCGCTCGGTCTCCTACGCTGTGTGCGCCAACATCATCAGCAGAAGGAGAAGTTTCATGGCGACACTTGTCTACAACGGGAAGCGCATCGGATTGGCTCCGCACGTGCTTGCGGAAGTTCATGCACTCGTATCGGTCGCGTTCCCTACCGGAAAGTGCTTCTCGATGGGCCTCGTCGGCACTGATGGCGACGGAGACGAGTTCCGAGACTTCTTGTGGATGCATCCGTCGATCCCGTTGGAGTTCATCTACGACGAGAGCGAGACGGCCAAGGTGAAGGAGAGTGTCATCGCCCTTCACCTGGAGGCGATCGAGAGTGTCGCTGTGGTGGTGATCGGTGATGCGAAGGGATGGCTCCCGTTCGCATTCGAGCGGATGCCTGCAGGCGTCGACGCGCAGTAGTCGCGTGAGCTCTTCGCGCACGATGGCGCGGATGTCGTCGTGCGCGAGGGGTGCGGGGGTGTTGCGGCCGATGGTGATGGTCAGCCTCATGCCTGCGCTCCGTTCAGCTCGCGCTGCACAGGCTCGCGCACGGAGTCGAGCTTCTTCCGCAGGAACTCCAGCCCGCTGGGGCGCACCGAGGTGGTCGCGGTCGGCACGGTCTCGCCGGTCTTCCGGTTGGTGTATGTGCCGGGCGTGACCTTGAAGTGGTGGTCGTATCGCCGGTACGGGAGGTTGTTGGTCTGGAGGACGCCGAGGCGGCGCATCTGGGCCATCATGACGTTGCGGCCCCAGCCGAGGATGCGCGCGGTCGCGGCCATCGAGTAGGTGCCGTCGGCGTCCATGAGTTCGTCGTAGAACTCGGCTTTGGGTTCGAGCTGTGCGATGCGCTGGTCCTTGGCGGCGAGCATCTGCTGTGCCTCGATGACGGCGTGCGCGAGGAGCTCGGCGCCGGCGAGTGCGGGCTGGGTGCTGTAGCTGCCCGTGCGGCGGATGGTCGGGAGGACGTCGGTGGTGATCCACCGGCGGAATGCGGCGGCTTCGGGTTTGTCGCTGCGGATGACGACCTCGTACATGCCGGACTCGTTGACGATCGTCGTGGACTGCCTGCGACCGAGCGAGTCGGTGACGTCCGCCTGGCGGACGGCATCCGGATCGAGACGCGCCGCGACGTTGCGCGGGTTCGCGATCTCGAGGACTGCGCAGAGGTCGAGCAGGACGAACCAGGGTTCGCCGTCGATGGTGATGGTCCGGACCGTGGTCGCACCGTATGCGAACGGGACCAGGTCTCCGGTAACGTTTGCGAGTGACATCGAGCGGTCTCCTCGGTGTTCGTGCCCCGCGGAGTTCGCGCTCCGGCGGGGCTTTTTCGCGGTCAGGTTTCGAGCATACGCGAATGTTGTGCGTTGTTCGCAACACAACAACGCTCATCTAGGCGCGTGTTTTCTCGGCCTTCGCTTGCTGATACAGGTCCTTGAGGCTCGGACGCCGCTCCGGGGCCTGAGCGTGTCCGCAGACGGCCGTATCGACGTAACCGTCCTCGTCGCACAGGGAGCACTCCGCGATCGCTCTGGCGCGCTTCTGGGCCGCAGCACGGAGTTGCTCCGAGCGAGCCTCGGCAGCCACACGCTTCCGCTCGTCCTCCCAGGCGCGGCGCCGGCGGCGGGCCTCGCCGCAGGCGAAGCACGGCCGCTCGGTGCCGTCCGGATGGTCGATGCAATTCAGGGAGGGTGGTTCGTCTTCGCGCGCGCTGTCTCCTTCCGTACTTACGTAACCACTCTTTCTTTCTGGAGTAGGAGCAGGAGCAGGAGCAGGAGTAGGGCCGGGGTTGGACGCGGGGTTAACCCCATCCCTTGGGTTTTCGTTAGCCGGGGGGTTGGGCGTGGGGTTAACCGAAGGGTTGGCGTAGGGGTTGGGCCAAGGGTTAGCGGAGGGGTTAGCA
>NZ_JADZGH010000092.1:7058-8550 GCF_015865005.1 Rhodococcus sp. CX | reverse complement strand
GCTCCGCCTCATCGGGAGGAAGCGGAGCACCGAATCGGCTACCCCTTGACGCGACACGTGCAGCCAGTTGCAGCCACCGACAGTCCAGGACGGTGGGAACCTGCCGAAATGCGAAAGCGCGCCCCGCCTCCAGCGTCGGGGGAGGCGGGGCGCTCAAGGGCCACAGAGACCGTTCAGGGGATGGTCCCTGCAGCCACAGGGTGTATCGGACAGAACAGACCGCGCGTTACGTACGTGTTACTGACGCATTACGGGGCTGCCGGCTCGTCGCCCTAGTCCCAGTACAGGAAGGTGTTCGATGCGCCGGCCAACACGTTGCGCTCGTTCGCGGTCGTCGCCGCGTGATACGCCTCGACCCACACCTGGTCGCCGTCGTACAACGTCGTCGCGAACGTCAACCCCAGATCCTTCACCGTGCTCAGTCCTGATTGCGTGTTGATCGCGACTTGAGTGCCGTTGACCATCAGACGGGCCCGACGCTCGACGAAGATCACCCCCGTGTTGAACGTGACCCGGGCAACGATGGTGGTGGCGCCGGTGCCCTCGGCGATCAGCGCACCACCGGATTCGACGGTGCCCGGGTAGCCGGAGCGCACGGTCCAGCCGGTGACCCGTGTCCAGGTGTTGCGACCCGGGTCCTGGGTGCCGTTCTTGTCGACACCCATCGCCACGAACGTGACCACCGTGGCCGGGGCGGTCGCGGCCGGGGTGACCTCGGCGACGAGGGCGCGGGTGTGCACCGGGGTCGGCGGCGTGAGCGCGGCGACGGGGATTTCGGCGACCAGGGACCGGTCGAGGACCATCGCCGCCGGGGCCAGGGCCGCGGCCGCAACCTCGGCGACGAGAGCGCGGGTGTGCACCTGTGTCGGGGATGCCGTGGCGACCATGCCCACCTCGGCAACCACCTCCCGGGACAGAACCACGGTGCCGACAGCGTCGACATCGACGTCGATCTCGACGACGAGCGACTGGGTGTGGACCACGACTGCCGGGATGCTCGCCTCGACCACGACCTCCGCGACGAGCTCGCGGGAGAGCTCGTCGCCGAGCACGGGCAGCCCCGCGGCGACCGGAACCTGCGCCGTCAGCGCCGCGTACTGGATCTGCCAGGCCCGCAGGACCGGGTCCAGCTCTACTTCGACAGTGAGTGCGCGTTCGAGGACCGGCGCCACCGTCGGCGGCATTCCCGCCTCCGGTGCGAGGTTCGCGGTCAGTGTCGCGTACTGGATCTGCCACGCGGCCGCCAGGACATCGACGTCGATCTCGACGGTGAGCGCACGGATCACGACACCGACAATCGCCGGCGGGATATGCCCGGCGGGCGCGACGGTCTGCGGCAGCCGCGGCCGCGGCGAGATCGATGTGACGACGACCGGGCGGGCCGCGATCGAAACGCCCACGCTCGGGCGAGCAGCCGCCGACGAGGGCACCTGCGGGGCGGGGGCGCTCGACTCGGGTACCGCCGGGCGCGGGGCGGTCGAGGCGCCCACCT
>NZ_JADZGH010000092.1:0-7048 GCF_015865005.1 Rhodococcus sp. CX | reverse complement strand
CCCGCAGCGTCACGGGAACACGCAACTTCCCAGCTGTCGTGAACGGTGCGGGGCTGTCCAGCGGATGTGACCACAGGAACGTCGAGCCGTTCCAGCAGGACATGTGGGTCACGGTCGTGGAGGCGGGGATGTCGAACTCGAGTTCCGAGCCCATCACATCACCGTCGGACGCTCCCGGCGTCCAGGTCAGGGTCTTGCGGGCGTAGCTGCCGCCAGTGACCTCGGATGCTCCGGTGGTGCCGGGGTCGGCGGTGTGCGCCGAGAACGTCGCGCCGAGGCTCGACAGCTCGACCGCGAGGGCTTCACGGACGTCGGTGGCCATCTTCATGGGGTGCTCCTAGCGGGGTGTGCGTTCGATCTGGCCCTCGTACCAACAGAAGTCGAGGGTGTCGGTGGCGGGCGGTTCGACCGGATAGTGCGGGTACAGCTGGTAGGTCAGGCCCTCGTCGATCAGGTCGGCCTGTTCGGACTGCACCCAGAACTCGATGTAGTCCGCGGTGACCTCGAGCGCGGGCCACGTCGCGATCACCGGCGAGCCGACCTCGGTGCCGTCGGTGATGACGATCTCGGCGGTGGTGTAGTCGGGGAACGGCGGGTCGTTCGGGTGCCGGTTGTAGCGGTGCACGTAGTCGGCGCCGCGGGTCAGGATCAGCGGCTCGACGATCGGGGTGTAGCCGCTCATGCCGCGGCCTCCGGTTCGACAATCCGGTAGCCCCCGGCGAGCTGCAGCGCCAAGTGGTGGTTCGGATCGTCAGTGGTGTGCGAGCCGGGCTGCGGGCGCGTGTCCTTCACGCGCGCGTTCTCATCCGACAGCAACACGACCAGCTGCCCTGGCTGCCCGTACATCGCGGGCTGGTGGAACACCAGCAGGTGATCCTTGCCGTTGATCGGCCAATCGATGCGATACAAGGTCGCGGGCCCGGCCCATCCGCCGAGCCCGTCGGCGACCATCACAGCAGTGTGCACGGGCGCTCCTTATGCGGTAGTGGAGAAGTTGAGGGCGGTCGAGAAGTCCGACCAGTTGCCGTTGTCGTCGACCGCGCGGATCTTCACCGCGTACGCCGTCGACGGACTCAGCCCCGTGAGGGGGAGACTGGCGGTCTCGGTGTAGCCGACGACCGTCGTGCCGAGGAGAACCTCGTACTGGTCGACGCCGAAGTCGTCGGTCGAGGGTGTCCAGGTGATCGTTGCTCCCGTGCCGGTGACGGCGGTTGCCGCGAGGCCATCAGGGACAGAGGGCGGCATCATGCGGGTGTCGCTGATACGCGTCGAGATATACCCGGCACCGGCTGCTCCGATGCCGCCGTTGCCGGCGAAACCGAACGAGGTGTACGAACCCCCACCGCCGCCCGGGCCGGACGGCCAACCGCCTTCGCCGCCCGCGCCGCCGTTACCGGTTGGACCAGCTGCTCCACCACCACCGCCGCCGGATCCGACGCCGACCTTTGCAGCAGGGACACTCGCGCCTGCCTGCCCAGCTCCGCCGCCGTACGACCCTCCCAGGCCACCCGGATCGAAACTGCCGGATCCGCCCTTGGCGTTCGGGGTGTCGCTACCGATGTTGGACCCGAGTCCACCGCGGACGCGGTACGTGGAATTTCCGGCACCGTACGCCTTGTTTGCTGAGTCGCCACCGGTGGCCTGGGCGAGGATCGTCCCGTCTGGGGCGTAGAAGGTGGTCGTCTTGCCGGTCGCGCCGGGGCCGCCGTCGGATGTCGCTCCCGCCGCCGTTTCTCCGACGACGACGTCGATGTATGGAGGGCATTCGTCGTACGGGATGATGACCTTCTGCCATCCGCCCGAGTAGCCGCCGAGACCACCACGACCGGAACCACCGGAGCCTCCGTTGTTCGACCGGCCACCACCCGAGGCGCCGCCGATACAGTCCAAAACGATGTCGCCGTACGCACCCGCCGGTTTCCACCACCGACCAGAGAACCCGAACGTCGCGATCTGAACCAATCCCATCTCGTCGGCGATCGTGTCGATACGGTTGTCCAGGCGCACCACCTCACGCTCAAGTCGGGACTCGGTGCCGCGCAGCCGGTCAGCGATCGCATCAAGGTTGAAGAATCCGCCGGTCGCGCCGTCGAGAGCGTCGAGAAGGTCCGCGATCATGTCGTTAATGCGTTGGACGATCAGCCCCGGCAGGTGTTGAGCGATCAACGCCATCGGGTCTGTGTGACCGGACGGGCGCTTGCGTGGGAGCTTCTCCACGTCACACCTCCTCGAGCAGCTCGGCGGGAATCTCGGGACGCTGCGGCGAGGTCACATGAGGGATGTGCCGCTCCATCAGCAGTTCGAGAGCAGTCGCGTACGACAGCAAGTCGCGAATAAGCCAGATCGCCCGCCGGAACTTCCGTTGATCCTCTGCGCGCCCCGCCTTGAGTTCGGCGACCTCGGCTTGTAGCCGCTTGATGACTGCCGCCTGCCGCGTCATCCACGCAGTCAGCAGGCTCGTTGCTGCGATACCCAACGCCTGGATCCGCTCTGGCGAGAACAGCGCAAGCAGCCACTCCCCCATCAGCGCTCCTTCGGGGGGCTGATGAGGCGCTGCACGTACGCGAGGACAGCCATGAGCGCGGCACCACCAGCGGTGCCTGCGATGGCCTTCCATGCGCCACTGGTGGCAAGGTCGAGAGTGCCGGTGCCGAGCAGGTCAGCGAGCGCCAGCAGTACCGCGATGAGCACGGTGGCGACCGCACCCTGGACGGTGGTGCGCCAGGCCCGATCTCGGGCGTCCGCCTTGGCGGGCGGAGGATCGACGACGAGCTCCGCTTCGACGTCCTGCGGTAGTCCGGCGAGGTATCCGTCGACGCGATGCTGCACCTCGTCGGTGATGATCTTCACGCCTGCATCGATACGGGCGTCGACTTCGGCGGCGACCTTCTCGACGACCTGCCTGGTGATGATGTCGATGACGTTTCCGTCCGACATGGGTGCCTCCTACGAGGGGTAGCGCTCGGAGCGGTCAGCGCGCAGGATCCGCGCATGCAACCGGCCCCAACGGGTGAGGGACAGAACGACGGCGGCCACGATGGCGAGCCGTGTCACGAGACACCAAGCCGACGCCAGGTGGCCGGGCCGACAACACCGTCGACGACCAGGCCTGCGCGTCGCTGAAATTCCCGCACAACGCTCTCGGTTGCGGGGCCGAAGTCACTGTCGACGACCAGCCGCGAATACAGCGGGTACGCGCGATTGAGCAGCGTCTGCAGGTAGCGCACGTGGTCGCCGGTGGAGCCGCGGGAGATCGTCGGCCGCGACGCTGTCGGCGCGGGCGCCGGTGCGGGCGCGGCCGGGCCCGGGGTGTAGATCCCGAGGTGCCCGCCGTTCAGCTTGGCAGCGAACACGGCAACACGGGGATCGCCCTCACGCCAGCCGATCTGGTAGTGCATCTCATCCGCACGGCCCCAGTCGGCACCCCAGAACACTGAACCCTCGAACAGACGCAGGCCTTCGCGCACCTTCGCGATGCGAGCGGCTGGCATCGACCGCAGGCCCCATGGGTACTTCGGGGCGTTGATGTCGACCGCGGTGCCGGACAGGTGGTTCGAGTTGCCGACTGCATTCTCGTTGGACCAGCCCCACACCGGGGAGGTGAGCGGCTCGACGTTACGGTGGTACCAGATGATCCATGCGTTCAGGATCGTCGCGGCGTCCCCGGCTCGGATCGGTGCGGTGTTGGTGTGCGGCAGTGGGTTCGCCACGACACATTCGTCGCGGTTGCACATCCGCCACCCGTTCTCGGAGTGTGTGTAGCCGTAGGCTTTTCGGAATGACATGGCGTCCTCCTAGACGCTGTTGGCGATACCGCGGGCGGTACCTGCGAAGCTCTGCAGATGCGCGATCACGCGCTCCCAGCCGTCCTTCAATGCCCTGTCCTCGCCCAAGGTGACGGTCTCGACCTTCCGGCCGTCGCCGCGGTCGGAGATCTTCACTGCGGAGATCCACTGCTCGATCTCGACGCCGCGATCCCAGAGGGTCACGATGTCCCCGACCTGGTAGCGGCGGCCGGTGCCGTCGTCGACGCCCATGCAGTAGCCGCGGCCAGCGGCACCGGACGAGAGCTGGATCTTCACCGCATCCGCCCCGGAGTGCTTCTTCAGCTGGGCCTGCCCGACCGCGAACGAGTCGAACGACCATGCGGCGGTGTTGTCGCCGAACACCTCACCGAACCCGTGCTCGCCGAGGTCGTCCTCGAGGTCTGGATCCCAGAACTGCTGGTAGGCGAAGAACACGTTGTCGAACAGGTCGCCGACGAGGATCGTGCCGAGGTTCAGGCCGGGGAACAAGGCGTTGAGGATGAGCTGGAGGGCGAAGTTGGCGCCCCACTCGATGGCCTGGTTCATGATCTCCGGGGCCTTGCCGCCGACTGCCACCTTGTGTGCGTCGGCGTGCTCGACGTCCCGCTCGTAGTACTCGACCTGGGTGGAGTCCAGCCGGAACTGGATCTTGCGCATGTCCCGTTTGGCGTGGGTGTCGAAGACGTACCCGGCGCGGGTCATCTTCCCCCAGTCGTCCGGATTCGCCAGGCCGAGGATGTTTCCGGGGTTGGTGAAGTTCAGGAAGTTGTCGGACGTGTAGTCGAACACCGACTGGAGCTGCGACAGGCTGGTCGTGTTGAACACCGTCGGCGACGGCCCGTCGAGCGGCGTCCACAGGTGGCACGACAGGCCCATTTCCTGGGTCTCGACGGTCTGCTTGAACAGTTCGTCGAGCTGCGTGAATCGGGCCTGCAACACGCACAGGTCGTCGAGTGCGTCGGCGACGATGTCGAGCAGGTCGTCGAGGGTGTCGATGTCGTCGAGATCTGGCAGCTCCGGGACGGTGTACCGCAGCGGCAGTTTCGCGTAGACCGGTTTCCGTAGCCGGGTCATGGTCTCGGCGATGTACGCCTTGAACACGAAGTCCGGCGGCCCCCACTTGACGTTCTGCTTGCCGGTCAACGAGAGCTGAAACTCTGGCGGCGTGAGGTTGTTGACCCAGCACAGCGCCCGGAGGAGCCACATCAGGTTGCTGATGCAGTAGAGGGTGATGACCTCACGCCCGGGCTTGCCCTTGATGTTCGCGCGCATGATCCGGCCATCCCACGGGATACCGTTCCGGTACGTGCGCACGTGGATGACGCGGCGCCGGCAGTTCACCAGGTACGCGGCCATCGGATGATCCGGCTTGATCTGGATCACCGCCGAAGTGGGCAGGTACCAGTGCCATTCGAATTCGGCGGTCATGTACCCACCGAGCGGCCGCCAGGACAAGGCGTCCGGCTGGCCGATCTCGATGTCGAATCCGGTGACGTCGTCGCGGGTGGGGCGGGGATAGCCGGGCGTGTACGCGGCCGTCACAGGGCCGCCCAGTGCAGCTGGGGCACGGTGATCTCCACCTTCGTTGCTGAGGTTGTGCCGGTGCCGGTGATGGCGATCGGCACGGTGAGTCGGCCGGCGGGGATCTGCTTGTACCAGCGGCGGCCGACCCACGACCGGTCGGCGCCGGTGCTGTCGTTGATCTGGAACCAGTCCGGGTCGGTCTCGATGTCGAGGTAGTCCCCGGCGGCGATCGTCGGCAGCGGCACGGTCTCCCCCATCCAGCCGATCGTGGGGAGAGTGATCGGGCCGGTGATCCGCAGGTGCGGCCACACCGGCTCGTCGGAGTGGGTGCGTACCGCGGCGGTCGCGAAGTCGGCCGGGGTGAAGGTCTTCACGACCGGGACTCGCCGCCACCACGATTCGTCCGAGCGCAACATCACCGGGTCGGACAACACGATCCCGGCGTTGCGGAGCAGCGTGTAGTTCAGTGGCCCGAGCTTCGACGCCAGTCGCACATCCTGGAAGCGGCGACCGGCCTCGTCGGTGATCGTCCAGAACCGGTGGATCTGCTTGCCGCGGCCCAGGGATTGCCGCCACTGCTGCGCGGTCCGTACCCGGGCCGCCGGGTCGGGTACGGCGATCTTCACGTCCAGGCCGATCAGGTTCGGCTCGTCCATGCGCGCCCGCCACGTGACGCCGGCCTGGTCGACGTTCTTCTGGTCGTCGAACGCGAACTCCGCGCCTTCGAGGCCGGTCGGATCGGTGCGCAACGAGAGCGGGCAGGTGGAGGACGTGAAGTCCCACACCTGCCCGTTTTCGCATTCGAGGACGTACCGCCTCGCCATCTACATCCCTGCCTTCATGATCGAGAGGTTGGCGGTCCCGGCGCCGCGGTCCACGTCGACCTGCACGTCCACGGGGTCCGGGTTGGCGGCAACGGCCCGGATTTCCTCGAGCTTCTCGACGAGCATCTGGAAGCCCTTCTCCAGCGCCGGATGCGAGTTGGCGCCGGTGTCGAACTGGCCGGTGAAGCGGCCGTCTGCGTCGAACCCGGAGGCGAGCGCGAACGCTCCGCCGATCCCGAGGGCGGCTAGGTTGTACATCGTGGCCCGGCGTTTGTTCGCGGACATTCCGGCCCAGCCGTCCGGGGTGAGTGGCACGTCGAACGACGCGGGGCTGCGGCCGCCGTATCCACCGAAGCCGGTGAGGCCACCGTCGGCCATCGGCACCAGCTCGAACCCGAAGCGGTTGGCGATCTCGCGGGTGATCGCCACCGACCGGGGGCGTTTCGACGGTGCGAGCGGGATGTATCCCTCGCCGCCGGTGCCCTTCTCGGCGAAGTGCACGAGCTCGGCGCCGTCGCCGGCGATGAACGCGTCCTGAGGGGCCCGCAGCCCACCGTTCTCGAACACCTTGAGTCCGGCGGTCAGGATCGGCTTGCGCTCGTCGGCAGGCTTCTCCTCGGCCTTGCTGCTGCCGCCGAGGGTGTCGGGCCAGTTCGTGACGAACACCCGCTGCCCATCGGTGGACATCACCGCACCCGAGTCAGTGACGCCGACAGCGCGCCCCGCCGACGAGTCCTCGCCGGTCATGCCGCGACGCTCGGTCGACGGGTCGTCGCCCATCGTGGCGCCGGGCCAATGCCACACCTGCGGGAAGTCGAGAGCCCCGTCCGCGCCACCGCCGTATTGCACACCGTTGCTGCCGTCGGACTCGATGTTGACGCCGTACAGAGTGCC
>NZ_JADZGH010000091.1:68733-69612 GCF_015865005.1 Rhodococcus sp. CX | reverse complement strand
GCGTTGCGTCGCGCGGCACGGGTCGGCGACGGGTGGACCTCGGCGATGATCAAGTTCGACGAGCTGACCGCCGTGATCGACCGCCTGCGGGTGCTGCGCGCCGAGTACGGCCGCAGCGACCTACCGTTCGAGATCCAGGCGGTGTCCGTCGACCGGTTCGGTTCCTCCGGCTACGCCGAACTCGCCGACGCCGGGGTCACCGACATCATCGTGGTGCCGTGGATCTTCGACGGCCACGGTTTCGACTCACCGCTCGAGGCGAAGCAGGAGTCGCTGCATCGCTTCGCCGACAAGTACATTCACGGAAGGGACGCCGTATGAGCGAGGAACATCCCGCCCGGGTCGCGGCGCGCGCGTCGCAAGCCGCGGCCAGTGCCCGCCGCAAGGACGAGTGGCTGGCGCTGTTCGCCGAGGACGGCTGCGTCGAGGACCCGGTCGGCCCGTCCGGTTTCGATCCGGAGGGCAAGGGTCACCGCGGCCGGGACGCGATCTCCGCGTTCTACGACATGACGATCGCGAACACCGAGAAACTCGAGTTCCTCATCGACGATGTGCTGGTGTGCGGCGACGAGTGCGTCAACATCGGCACGATCCGCACCACGCTGGCCGGCACCGTCATCGACGCCGAGGGCGTGTTCGTGTACCGGACCGACGGCGACGGCAAGATCGCGTCGCTGCGCGCGTTCTGGGAGGTCGAGCGGGCCATGAAGACGGCCCGTACCGTCGAGTAGCCGGTATCCTCGGCCCATGACCGTGGCCGGGATCGTTCTCGCCGCAGGGGACGGCTCGCGGTTGGGTGGTCGCGCGAAAGCGCTTCTGCCCCACCGGGGCCGTCCCCTGTTGCATACCGTCGTCGATGCGCTGCGACAGGGCGGTTGC
>NZ_JADZGH010000091.1:68372-68723 GCF_015865005.1 Rhodococcus sp. CX | reverse complement strand
CGCCCAGTGCGACCCGAACGTGATCGTGGTGCGCAATCCGCTTTGGGCGGAAGGGATGTCGACGTCGTTGCGGGCGGGCGTCGATGCGTCGTCCGGGCACTCGACGGTGGCGTTGACCGTGGTGGACTTCCCCGGAATCACCGCAGAACTCGTGCACACCGTGCTGTCGGCCCACGAACCGGGAACGGTGACGCTGCCGGTGTTCGGCGACCGCCCGGGCCATCCCGTCGTGTTCGACCGCGCCGACGCGGTCGCCGCCGCCGCGCAGGCCACCGGCGACGAGGGCGCCCGGTCGTTCCTGGCACGCAATCGCGACCGCGTGCGACGTCTCGACTGCTCGTCCCTCGCCGA
>NZ_JADZGH010000091.1:66085-68362 GCF_015865005.1 Rhodococcus sp. CX | reverse complement strand
GGAACGGATGATGGGTGCCTCTCCGCTCGACGACGGAGAGGCACCCATCACCGGGAGCCGCGGGGGTCAGTGCTTGACGGGGCAGCCACCCTGGGTCTTGTAATCGACCTGGAATTCCTTGATGCCGTTGAGCCACGCCGAACGCAGACGCTTCGGGTCGGCGACCTTGGTGATGTCCGGGACGAGGTCGGCGATCGCGTTGAAGATGATCTCGATCTCCATGCGGGCCAGGTTCGCGCCGAGGCAGAAGTGCGCGCCGGTGCCACCGAACGCCAAGTGCGGGTTGGGATCACGCAGGATGTTGAACTCCCGCGGGTTCTCGAACACCTCTTCGTCGTTGTTCGCCGACGCGTACAGCATCACGACACGGTCACCCTTGCGGATCTTCTGGCCGCCGAGTTCGGTGTCCTCGAGGGCGGTGCGCTGGAACGAGGTGACCGGCGTGGCCCAGCGAATGATCTCGTCGACCGCGGTCTTCGGGCGATCACGCTTGAAGATCTCCCACTGCTCGGGATGCTCGAGGAACGCGAGCATGCCGTGCGTGGTGGCGTTGCGAGTGGTCTCGTTGCCGGCGACCGCGAGGACGATGAAGAAGAATCCGAACTCCTCGGGCGAGAGTTCGTCGCCGTCGATGTCGGCCTCGATGAGCTTGGTGACGATGTCGTCGGCCGGGCATTCCTTACGGGCAGCGGCCATCTGGTAGGCGTAGCCGAGAACTTCCATCGACGCCATGGCCGGGTCGGCGGTGTTCTCCGGATCGTCGTAGCCGGTCATCTGGTTCGACCACTCGAAGATCTTGGTGCGGTCCTCCTGCGGCACACCGATCAGGTCGGCGATGGCCTGCAGCGGAAGCTCCGCCGCGATCTGGGTGACGAAGTCGCCGTTACCTTCCTTGGCAGCGGCTTCGACGATCGTGCGGGCGCGGCGCTCGAGGTCCTCGCGCAGCGCGTTGATGGCGCGGGGGGTGAAGCCGCGAGCGACGAGCTTGCGGAGTTTGGTGTGTTCCGGAGCGTCCTTGTTGAGCAGGACGTGGCGCTGCAGTTCGATGTTGGCGCGCTCCATGTCGTCACTGAAGCGCGGAATCGCGGTGTTCTCCCAGTTCGAGAACACGTCGCTGCGCCGGGAAACCTCGCGGACCTCCTCGTGCCGGGAAACGACCCAGAAGCCCTCGTCGTGGAAACCACCCTTGTCGGGGGACTTCTTGTTCCACCAGACCGGCGCCGTGCGACGCAGCTCGGCGAACTCTTCGAACGGCATGCGCCCTTCGTAGAGGTCGGGGTCGGTGAAGTCGATGCCTTCGGGAATGTTGGGCTGCGCCACCACTGAACTCTCTCCTACCCTGGCCGGTACATCACGCACCCGTGATGTGGAACACGTTCTAGATCCATTCAAACACAGGCGAGCCGCGAGACCAAGGAATCCGTGGCTCCCGGTCACTCGGACACGCCTTGTCCTCCTAGGGAACCTGTTCTATTTTGCGAAGACAGGAGCAGAAAGGAGCCCGCCGTGGGCACACCAGTCATCGTCGAGGCGGCACGCACCCCGATCGGCAAGCGCGGCGGATGGCTCGCCGGTCTGCACGCCGCCGAGATCCTCGGGGCCGCGCAGAGCGGTCTCGTCGAACGCGCCGGCATCGACCCGATGCTCGTCGAGCAGGTCATCGGCGGCTGCGTCACCCAGGCCGGGGCCCAGTCGAACAACATCACCCGCACCGCGTGGCTGCACGCCGGACTCCCCTGGCAGACCGGCGCCACCACCGTCGACTGCCAGTGCGGTTCCGCGCAGCAGGCCAACCACATGATCGCCGGTCTCATCGCGACCGGCGCCATCGACGTCGGCATCGCCTGCGGTATCGAGGCCATGTCGCAGGTTCCGTTGGGCGCCAACGTCGGTGAGCATGCAGGCCCCCGGCGTCCCGCGTCCTGGAACATCGACATGCCGGACCAGTTCGGCGCCGCCGAGCGGATCGCGCGTCGCCGCGGCATCACCCGCGAGGACGTCGACGCGCTCGGTGTCCGCTCGCAGGCACTGGCCAAGCAGGCCTGGGAGGAGGGCCGCTTCGACCGCGAGGTACTGCACGTCGTCGCGCCCGTCGTCGACAAGGAAGGCAACCTCACCGGCGAGAAGCAGACGGTCACCCGCGACCAGGGGCTGCGCGAGACGACCGCCGAGTCGCTCGCGAAGCTGAAGCCGGTCGTCGAGGGTGGCGTGCACACCGCCGGCACGTCGTCGCAGATCTCCGACGGCGCCGCCGCGGTGCTGCTCATGGACGAGGCG
>NZ_JADZGH010000091.1:62174-66075 GCF_015865005.1 Rhodococcus sp. CX | reverse complement strand
CGGCCTGAAGCCGCGCGCCCGCATCGTCGCGCAGGCCCTCGTCGGCGCCGAACCCGAGTTCCACCTGGACGGCCCCGTGCAGGCCACCGCGAAGGTCTTGGAGAAGTCCGGGATGAGCATCGGCGACCTGGACCTGTTCGAGGTCAACGAGGCGTTCGCGTCGGTGCTGCTGTCGTGGGCGCAGGTCCACGGGCCGGACATGGACAAGGTGAACGTCAACGGCGGTGCGATCGCGCTCGGCCACCCGGTCGGCTCGACCGGTTCGCGGCTGATCACGACCGCGCTGCACGAGCTCGAGCGACGCGACGCGTCGACGGCGCTCATCACGATGTGCGCCGGCGGCGCCCTCGCGACCGGCACCATCATCGAGCGGATCTGAGGTGAGCACGACACCCGCCGCACCGCCCGGCCTGGACTCCAAGTGGACCGTCTCGATCATCAAGTGGATGTCACGGGCGAACGTGAAGGCCTATCGCGCCACCGGAGGCAGGATCGGCGGAAAGTGGCGGGTGGGCAGTGCCTTTCCGTGGGGTCTGCCGGTGTGCCTGCTGACCACGACGGGCCGCAGGACCGGACAGCCGCGCACGTTGCCGCTGCTGTTCCTCGAGGACGGCGACCGCGTCGTGCTCGTCGCCTCGCAGGGCGGGCAGCCCAAACATCCCCTGTGGTACCGCAACATCCAGGCGAACCCGGAGGTGACGATCCAGATCCGGTCGCGGGTGCGGACTATGCGCGCCCGCGGCGCGACACCGGAGGAGCGTGCCGCGTACTGGCCGAGACTCGTTGCGATGTACCCGGATTTCGACAAGTACCAGTCGTGGACGGAGCGCACGATCCCGGTCGTCGTGTGTGATTGAACCTTCGCCTCTTCCCCCTGGGCCCGAACCGGCAATACTGGAGGAAGTTCTGCCCGCTCTCGAGAAGGGATGTCACCCGTGACAACCACCAATCATGATCAGGTACTCGATCGTCGCGAGATCGCCGCGGCCCTGCTGCGCGCGCTCGAACGGCGCCACGAGGTCCTCGATGCCATCGTCGAGAGCGATGATCGGTCCGACGCGATCGCCACGATCGCGCAGCTGCTCGACACGAACGAGCAGTGTGCGGAGGCCGTGCTCAATCTGCCGTTCCGGCGGCTGACGAAGGCCGAGCGCAAGAAGATCCGCGCAGAGCTCGAGGATCTGGACGCGGTGCTCACCTGGACCCCGGCCGAGCGGCCCTATGCGACGGGCGCGCATTTCCGGATGCGGCCGATCGGCGACAGCACCGCGGACACGGAGCTGTTCAAGGAGCGTTGCGCCGAGCAGCTCGGCGACTCCAGCGACGAAAGGATCGCGAGCGAACGCGCCGCGGCGGCCGAACGCATCGACGACGAGACGGCGATGTGGCTCGTGGCGGAGGATCTGACCGGGGACGAGCCCAAGCCGGTCGGATTCGCGTTCGGTGAGCTGACCGGGCACGAGGTGGAGGTCCGCATCTGGGTCCGCCCCGAGCTCCGCAAGCAGGGCTACGGCACCGCGACCCTCAAGCAAGCCCGCACCGAGCTGGCCGCGTATTTCCCGGGTTCGACGCTGATCATCCGTACCCCCGCATAGTCCGTGCTCGTGCGCGGTCTCGGTGGCGGTGGCTACCGAAACCGCGCACGAGTCGTTCAGGCGCCGTAGACCGGGGTCGGCGGCTGAGACCCGGCGATGAGCTTCTCGACGACCGGACCGAGTTCCTTCGGATCCCAGCGATCGCCCTTGTCGACGACCTCGCCGTGACGCCAGCCGTCGGCCACGGACACCTTGCCGCCCTCGACCTCGAAGACGCGGCCGGTGACGTCCTTGGATTCGGCGCTGCCGAGCCACACGACCAGCGGCGAGACGTTCTCCGGCGCCATCGCGTCGAAGCCTTCCTCGGGCGCGGCCATCATTTCGGCCATCGCCCCGCCGGCACCGACGGTCATGCGGGTCCGCGCGGACGGCGCGATCGCGTTGACGGTGACGCCGTAGCGGCCGAACTCGGCGGCGGCCTGGATCGTCAGGGCGGCGATGCCGGCCTTGGCTGCGGCGTAGTTCCCCTGGCCGATGCTGCCCATCAGACCCGCACCGGAGCTGGTGTTGATGATGCGGGCGTCGACGGGATTGCCGGCCTTGGACTCGTTGCGCCAGTACGTCATCGCGTGCCGCATGGGCGCGAAATGACCCTTGAGGTGCACGCGGATGACCGCGTCCCACTCCTCTTCGCTCATGTTCGCGAGCATGCGGTCGCGGAGGAATCCGGCGTTGTTGACGAGGACGTCGAGGCGGCCGAAGTTGTCGAGCGCGGTCTTGATCAGGTTCGCGGCGCCGTCCCAGTCGGCGACGTCGTCGCCGTTGACCACGGCTTCGCCACCGGCCGCGCGGATCTCCGCGACGACCTGTTCCCCGGGGGTCTCCCCGGTCACCGACCCGTCGCTGCCGACACCGATGTCGTTGACCACGACCTTGGCGCCTTCCGCGGCGAACGCCAGCGCGTGCGCCCTGCCGAGCCCCCGCCCGGCGCCTGTCACGATGACGACGCGACCGTCCAGCAGTCCACTCACTTTGCCTCCTTCGTTCGGGCCGCTGCCAGATAGGCAGGGCGTTCGCCGCCGCCGTGGACGGTCAGTGTGGATCCGCTGACGTACGCCGCCAGCGGGGATGCGAGAAATGCGGCGCAGTTGCCGATGTCGTCCGGGGTGGCCAGCCGGCCCGCCGGGACGGTCGCGCCGACGGCGGCGATACCTTCCTCGTCGCCGTAGAACAGGTGCGACTGTTCGGTGTCGACCATGCCGACCACGACCGAGTTGACCCGCACCTTCGGTGCCCATTCGACGCCCAGTGTCGTCGAGAGGCTGTCGAGGCCCGCCTTCGCGGCACCGTAGGCCGCGGTGCCGGGTGTCGGGCGGTGCGCGCTCACGCTCGAGATGTTCACGATCGAGCCGCCACTGTCCTGCTGCTGCATCACCGCGTTCGCTGCCTGCGCGACGATCAGCGGCGCGAGCAGGTTGAGTTCGACGATCTTGGCGTGGAACTTGGGGCTGGCGTCGGCGGCGAGCGCGAACGGCGAGCCACCGGCGTTGTTGACCAGCACGTCGAGCCTGCCGTGGCGGGCCACGATGGTGTCGACGAGTTCACGCACCCGATCCGGGTCACGCACGTCGCATTCGAGGAATTCTGCGGTGCGGCCGTCGATTTCGATGTCCCGCTCGGGCCGGTTCCGCGCGCACGTCACGACCGTCGCGCCTGCCCGCAGGAACGTCCGGGTGATACCGGCGCCGACCCCGCGTACACCTCCGGTGATCAGCACAACTGCGCCGTCGAGTCCCAGATCCATCCGTGCCTCCACTCCGATTGGTGCCCCAGATTCCGCGGGGCGCACTCAGGAACTTACCAAGCAATCGCTTGGTTTGTTAAGGCCGGTGTGTACTTCTGGCGGTCAGGACCGCCAAAAGGGCACACGGGCGGCTACGCCGCGAGATTCACCAACAGCAGGCGGCAGCTGCGCCTGATGTCGCTTTCGGCCTCCTCGAGGCTCGATCGGCCGTTGAGGTGAGCGATGATGACGCCGTACCAGAGCATCGACAGCAGCCGCAGCACGTCGCGGTCCGCGTCGGTGGGATCGGTGATGCCGGCGGCGTCGAGCACGATGCTCTGGAACTGCTCCTCGATCTTGACCGCGTCGGGTACCGCACCGGCGGCCGCGGTGCTGTTGGACTGCAACATCGCCAACGCCAGCGTCGGACGCGCGACGAGTTCGCGGGTCATCTCGATCAGCGCCTCGCAGATCGCGTCCTGCGCGGAAAGACCACGATCGGGCGCCGGGTTCCGGCGGTACCCGGCGAACCGTTCGAGCCGGTGCAGCATCACACCCACGAACAGGTGCGTCTTCGACGGGA
>NZ_JADZGH010000091.1:61170-62164 GCF_015865005.1 Rhodococcus sp. CX | reverse complement strand
CTTGGCGACCTCGGTCATCTGCACGTGCGCGAGGTCGTGTTCGGTCGCGAGGTGCGCAGCCGCATCCAGAATGCGGACGTGCCGCTCCCGCTGGTCCGCCGAAGACGGTTCGGCGCCGTCCCGCGCCACACCGATCCTGGGCATTGTCGCTCCCCTTTCCGTTCCGATCGCGACCGATTGTCCCACCGAGCGGGCCCTGGACGGTCGTTCCGGCGCGCGGCAACACGTGCGTCCGCAGAGCGGGAACCGGCCGCGGATCACGTGCGCGTCGCGGGGATCACGACATGGTGGTCGGCCGGGCCGTCGAGTACCGATGCTCGACGACCCGGCCGATGCTGTTCTACCGCGTCGCGTTCGGGATCCGCGACCGCCGGCGAATCCTGGTCAGGCCACGCCCGCGGCGAGGAGGTCGCGGGCGTCGGCGCGACCGTCGAGAACGCGCGCGATGCGCAGTTTCACCTGCCACCGGCCGTCCGCACGCACCAGCTCCCACCTGTTCGCGGTCACGCGCTTCACACGGAAACCCTTGTCCGTGTTGAGAATCAGCTGCGAATGGCAGGTGACGACCGCGGTGTCCCCGTCGATCCGGATGTTCAACGGATCGAGCAGATGGCCGCAGCCACCGTGGATGTAGCCCTGATGTGCCTCGGAACGCACCATCGCCATGATCGCGTCACGGCCCCGGTACGCACCCGAATCGACTTCGTACACCCCGTCCTCGGTCCACAGCGCGCCGACCGCCTCGGCCGAGCCGCTGTCCACGGCCGGCCCGTAGGTCGTGATCAGCTGCTGGATCGCGAGGGTGTCCTCGAGCAGTTCGACGCGTCGGACGAGTTGCTCGACGAGTGTGGTCGTATCGGTCATCGCCCCTCCCTACGATTGCGCGCTCGGCGGCGCGAACGCGGCGAGCGGTTCGGAACCGGACCAGTCGTGGCCCCAGTAGCTGTCTGCGGTGATCTCCTCGGCGGTGTAGAACGTCTCGTCGACGAGCATG
>NZ_JADZGH010000091.1:55791-61160 GCF_015865005.1 Rhodococcus sp. CX | reverse complement strand
GGTGCCGAACTCGATGTCCCAGCCGCCGGGGGCCCGCACGTAGAACGAGATCATCTTGTCGTTCGTGTGGCGACCGAGCGTCGACGAGATCGAGAAGCCCAGCTCGCGAACACGATCCAGAGCCTGGCCGACCGCGTCGAGAGTTTCGACCTCGAGCATCAGGTGCACCAGGCCGGGCTGCTCGCTCGGCGGTGCCGGGCACAACGCGAGGCTGTGGTGACGCCGGTTGACACCGAGGAACCGCACCCGCCGCGCCGGCGGCGGTGCCGACGGACCGCCGACGCGCATCGCACCGCGCGGCAGGAAACCGAGGACCTCGGTGTAGAACTCGTACACCCGGTCGAACCGGAAGCACGGCAGCACGACGTGCCCGAGTCCTTCCTCACCGGTGTGGAATCGGCCGGCGAACGGGGTCACGACCGGGCTGTGGTCGAGCACCGGGCCGAAGAACACCTCGACGCGGGTGCCGCCCGGATCGTCGAACGCGATGACCTGCTCGGCGTCGCGATACAGCGACTCCTGCTCCGACAGCACCTCGACGGCGATACCGGCCTTCTCCACGGCCTCGCGCACCCGTTCGAGCGCGAACTGGTCGCGGACCTCCCAGCCGACGGCGAGTGCCTTGTCGGTCTCGCCGGGAAGCACGATCAGGCGTGCGCGGCGCTCGTCGATCCGCAGGTACAGCCCGTCCGGTTCCGGGCCGGAGCCGATCGCCATGCCGAGCCCGTCGACGACGAGTTCACGCCACCGTGCGATGTCTGTGGTCTGGATCCTGAGATATCCCAGGCCCCTGATGTCCGTCATTGTTCGATGTTCCTTCGTGACAGGTGGATTCGGCGATCAGATCATCGAGCGCATCATGCCCTGCGGCTCCTCGCCCAGCTGGGTGAGCGTGGCCGCGTGGAAGATCGAGCCGGGCACGTGGATGGCGTGGCTCAGACCCGCGTGGGCGTCGCGCCAGAACCGCTGCAGCGGATTGGTGAGCTGCAGCGCGCCGCCACCGGCCCGCGCGAAGATCTCGTCGACGGCGCGCACGGCACGCCAGGCCGCGGCGGTCTGGGTGCGCCGGCCGATGGCCCGCATCTCGAACGTGACCTCCTGGCCCTTCTCGGTCAGGTCCCAGAAGCGATCGACGGTCTCGAGGATGGCGGCACGCGACGCGGCGATCTCGGCGGCCGCGTCACCGAGCGCGGACAGCACGTACGGATCCTGCTTGATCGCGGTGCCGGACACCGTCACCCGCGACTTCTGCGTTTCGATGTAGCAGTTGAGGGCGCCTTCGGCGATGCCGATCAGCGACGAGGTGATGCCGAGCGGGAAGATGCACGAGAACGGGAACCGGTAGAGGGTCTCGTCACGTCCGGCGTCCTTCCAGGCGACACCACCCATGACGCGTTCGGCGGACAGCGTCCGGTACTCGGGCAGGAAGGCGTTCTCGATGACGAGGTCCTTCGACCCGGTACCGCGCAGGCCCACGACGTTCCAGCTGTCGTGGTCGATGCTGTAGTCCGAACGCGGCACCAGCACGTGCAGGGACTTCGGCGGGCTCAGCCGGTTGCCGTCCTTGTCGCCGAGCGCGGCACCGATCATGACCCAGTTGCAGTGGTCGGTGCCGGAGGAGAAGGACCAGCGGCCGTTGAGGATGTAACCGCCCTCGACGGGGGTGGCGACGCCCATCGGCGCGTACGGCGAGGCGATCCACGTGTCGGGATCCTCGCCCCACACCTCCTGCTGGGCCTTCGGGTCGAAGAACGCCATCTCCCAGGGGTGCACGCCGACGATGCCGGAGACCCAGCCGGTCGCCCCGTCCATGGCACCGAGACCCATTGCCGTCTCGGCGAATTCGCGCGGGTGCGCTTCGAGGCCGCCGAACTCGGCGGGCTGGAGCATCCGGATGACTCCGGAGTCGCGCAGGCGCTTGGCGCTGCGGTCGGTCAGACGCATCAGCTTGTCGCCTTCGGCGCCGTCGGCGCGGATCTCGTCGGCGAACGGGATGAGCGAATCGAGAACCTGTCCCATGATCTTCCGGCTTTCTGTATGGCGCCCGGGTGATCGGGGCGGACGTCCGTGGGAGTCGCGCCCGCCGAGCGGGATCGGAGTGGGGTGAGCGGTATCGCTCACGCGTCCTTGCGGTTGAGGAAGGCGAGGACGGTGGCGAGCCACGCGTCGCGGGCCTCGATCATCGTCCAGTGCCCGCAGTTCGGGAACACGTGCAGTTCGCCGTTGCGCAGCTCGCGCATCGGGAGCATCGCCATGTCGACGGGGCTGACGCGATCGTCGCGTCCCCACGTGATGAGGGTCGGTGCGGTGATCTTGCCGAGTTGCGCCCAGTAGGGGGTTTCGGTGGACGCGAGCGCCGCGCGGGCACCGGCTTCGAACGCGGCCGTGCTGTACATCCGGCGGGCGATCTCGAGGGTCTTGGGTTCGGTGGCGAGTTCCCAACGCTCCTGGATCAATTCGTCGGTGATGATCGCGGGGTCGTACACCATCGAGTGGAGCCAGCGGACGAGCTTCTCGCGGGTCGGGTCGTCGGTGAATTCCATCAGCAGCCGGATACCCTCACCGGGCGCCGGCGCGAACACCGACCGGCCGGCACCGCCGATCGTGACGAGCTTGTGCACCCGGTCGGGTTCGGCGATGGCGAACTGGGTTCCGACGATGCCGCCCATCGAGTTTCCGATGATCGAGACACGGTCGAGGCCGAGGGCGTCGAGGAAGTCGGTCACCGCGTGACGGGCCATCACCATGGGATGCCCCGCGCACGGGTCGCTGACGCCGAAGCCGGGGAATTCGAGGACGAGGCAACGGAAGTGCTCGGCAAGGTCGGCGAGCACACCCCGGTAGTTGCGCCACCCGGTCACGCCCGGACCGGAGCCGTGCAGCAACAGCAGGGGCGGTCCGTCACCGGCTTCGTGGTATCGGAGCACACCCCGGTCCGTCGTGATGGACCGCGCGGTCTCCTCGTAGCTCAGTTCCGTCGTCATGACCGGTACATTCCCAGCGACACCGGCACCGTGCGCGCAGGCTCCCGGTGAACGGGACCCGCTGCTAGGCCCATGCTCCGGCTCCACCGGCGACGAACTGCTCGGCCGTGTCGGGGACCGTGAAGGACACGGAATCGTCGGCGAGTCGGCGCGCGCGGCGCGGCGTTCCCAGCTCGGGGTAGAGCATGCGCGAGACGTCGCGTGCGGCGTCGGCGACGAGGGGTGCGATGCGGTCGAGGTGACCCGGACGCGTCGGGCCGCACAGCGAGATGCCCGCGACCGGGCCCTGGGGGCTGCGGACGGGCGCGCCGACGCATGCCATCCCGGCCATCGCCTCACCGGTTTCGAAGGCCAGCCCGTGTCGCTGCCGGATCCGGCCCAGTTCGCGGTGCAGCACCCCGAGGTCGGAGATGGTGCGGTCGGTGCGGCGCGGCAGGCCCGCGCTGTACAGCGCGTCGACGTGCTCGGGCTGCAGGCCGGCGAGGATGGCCTTGCCGCACGCGGTCGCGTGGGCGGACACGCGGCCGCCGACGCGGGAGGTCAGGGTGGCGGCCAGCTGCCCGCCGACCTTGTCGAGGTAGACGATCTCGTTGCGGTCGAGGACCGCGAGATGCGCGACCATCCCGGTCTGCAGGTGCAGTTCGTGGAGCACCGGGGCCGCCGCCTCGCGGATGCGGCCGTGGCCGTTGTCCCCGGCGCCGAGCGACTTGGCGCGGCGGCCGAGACAATAGCCGAACGACGCGTGGTCGACCCATTCGAGCCGGACCATCTGATCGAGGATGCGGTGGACGGTGGAGCGGGGCAGCCCGGTGCGGCAGGCCACCTCTTCGAGGGTGAGCCGGGAGGAGGCGTTGTCGAAGGCGTCGAGGATCAGCGTCATGCGCTCGACCATGGAGGCGGGCAGTTCGCGCTGCGGCGCCGACGATCCCCGGGCCGACTCCGATGTTGTCTTGCATTCCCCTGTAGCAGCATCGAATTCGGGCATCGACGTAACCTCCTCCAACCCCCCGGACCGAGGGAGACCCCAAGAGACTGAAATTCATTCTTGTGACCGACGTAACAAGTATTGCCGATCGGGCCGTGATTGACAACATCCCACTGAACAGGAAGCACACCGGCCACCCGTTCCCCGACCGGTAGAACGGTCGGGAAGGACGATCACGCGCTTCACACCCGGGCCGCCGCCCGGGCGCGCGCCGGGTTCGCGTACGAGGGGTTCGATCGCATGTACATAGGTGTCACATCGCCCGTGGTCATCGACCACCCCGCCTCCCGCGCCGAATGGGAGCGCCGCGCCGGCATCGACGAACTCGCGCGCGTCGCCGAGACCGCCGATCGCCTCGGCTACCATCACCTCACCTGCAGCGAACACGTCGCCGTCCCCACCCGGATCGCCGCCGAACGCGGCGGCGTCTACTGGGACCCGCTGGCGACCTTCGGATACCTCGCCGCACGCACCCGCCGGATCAGGCTCAACACCCGGGTGCTCGTGCTCGGCTACCACCACCCCCTCGAGATCGCCAAGCGGTACGGCACCCTCGATGCCGTCAGCGGCGGCCGGCTGATCCTCGGCCTGGGCGTCGGCAGCCTGGAGGAGGAATTCGCACTGCTCGGGGCGTCCTTCGAGGACCGCGGCGCCCGCGCCGACGAAGCGCTCCGCGCGCTGCGTGCCGGACTGTCGACCCCGAATCCCGAGTTCCACGGCACCTACTACGACTACGCGGACGTCGAGGTACGCCCGCACGCGGTGCAGCCGCGGGTGCCGTTCTGGATCGGCGGCCGCACCGGTCGGTCGCTGCGTCGGGCGGTCACGCTCGGTGACGGCTGGCTGCCGTTCGGTCTCACTGTGCAGCAGATCGCCGAGATGCTGCGCAAGGTGGATCCGCCGGAGGGATTCGACGTCGTCCTCGACGCCGGTCGCCCGCTCGATCCGCTCGGCGACCGCGACGCCACCCTGCGGGCCCTCGAACGACGCCGCGCGATCGGCGCCACGATCGTGAGCGCGACCTTCGCCGCCACCGGCGCGGACCACTACTGCGATCAGCTCGCGGCGCTGCGCGAGATCGCCGTCGAGACCGGGGCCGAATTCGATCCGATTCTCCGCAAACACCTTCCGATGTCGACGAAAGCTCCCGATAACGCATGACGAGAACCCTGTCCCCACTCTTCCGGCCCCTGACGGTGCGCTCGCTCGAGCTGCCCAACCGGATCGTGATGTCGCCGATGACCCGGTCGCACTCCCCCGGCGGCGTGCCGGGGCCCGACGTCGCCGAGTACTACCGGCGACGCGCCGCCGGCGGAACCGGCCTGATCGTCACCGAGGGCGTCGCGATCGACCATCCGACGGCCGTCGACAACCCGCGGGTCCCGCGGATGCACGGCGAT
>NZ_JADZGH010000091.1:26260-55781 GCF_015865005.1 Rhodococcus sp. CX | reverse complement strand
CGAGGGCGGCCGGATCATCCCGCAGCTGTGGCATGTCGGGCCGCTGTGGGGCGCGATGACGAGCAACGTCGACCCGGCTCTGACGCCGATGCGCCCGTCGGGTGTGTGGGGCGAGCCCGGGGTCACGACCTATTCGGACGAGTACGTCGCGCAGGCCTCGCGGCCGTGCCGGCCGATGACCGACGACGACATCACCGACGTCATCTCCGCCTACGCGCGCGCGGCGCGGGCCGCGCTGGACGTCGGGTTCGACGGGGTCGCGCTGCACGGCGGTCACGGCTACCTGCTCGACGCGTTCCTGTGGGCGAGCACCAACCGTCGCGACGACGAGTGGGGCGGCGACCTGCAGCGACGTACCCGGTTCCCGGCCGCGGTGGTCGCGGCGATCCGCGCCGGGATCGGCGAGGACGCCCCGATCTTCTTCCGGTTCTCGCAGCACAAGCAGCAGGACTACACCGCGCGCATCGCGGAGACCCCGGACGAGCTGGGCACGATCCTCGGCACCCTCGCCGACGCGGGAGTGGACGTGTTCGACGCGAGCATCCGCCGCTTCGACGTCGCCGCGTTCGAGGGCAGCGACCTGTCGCTCGCGGGATGGGCGAAGAAACTCACCGGCGCGATGTCGATGGCCGTCGGCAGCGTCGGTATCGCAACGACGTTGCGGGAGACCCGCCTCGGCGTGGCCGCACCGTCCCGCGACAACATTCCCGAACTCGAGCGCCGGCTCGCGGCAGGCGAGTTCGATCTCGCCGCGATCGGGCGGCTGCATCTCGCCGATCCGCAGCTCGCCACGACCCTGCGTGCCGGTGGTCCTCTCCCCGAGTTCGATCAGGGCGTGCACGCACGCACCCTGACCTGACCCCCGCACCCGTGCGCGTTTTCGGTAGTCGGAACTACCAGAAACGCGCACAGGGTCGTCAGCGACGTTGGTCCAGCGCGGACATCAGGTAGGACACCGGTCGAACATAGTCGTCCGGATCCTGCTCACGGACCACCGGACGCTGCGGCCACGGCTTGTCCATGGCAGCCTCCACCACCGCACTGGCCTCCGCGATACGCGGATCCGCGAACAACGCCGCTTGGGTAGCACGACGACGTTCCACAAGCTCCGTGTGGGCACGTCCCATCACTTCGGTGATGTGTTCGGCGAGTGCTGCTCCGGTGCTCGCCAGCGCGCGGTCGTCGATTCGCAGCTGTTCGACGGATCCGTCGGCGCGCAGATGCACAGAGATCAGGTCGCTACTCGCGCTCGCGGTTACAGTCGTCACCTCGGAGACGAGGTCGTCGAGTCGGCCGACAAGCGGATCGGCGCCAGATCCATGCCGACGATCCCCCCGATGTGTGTCCATTCTCCCCTTTGTCCGAGTCGGGTACGCTACCAGTGCGTCATCGGGGGACGACGAAGTTTCGGGGGGATTCACGCGGTGTACGTCGATACTGCGCGGGTGCGTGAGCTCGCGGCCCACATCAGCGCTACCGGCACGGATGTCGGTGACCTACGCACGGCCGACAACTACCCGGCCGTTCGTAACGGTCTTCCGGGGTCGACAGTCGCGCCGGCAGCCTTGGCACTTGCACTTCTCGTCCATACGGCCATGCAGCAGGTTTCCGCGCAGCTCCTCGACTCGGAGAACCGCTTGATGGCTACCGCCGACATCTACGAGGTCACCGAAGACGACTTTGCGGCCGACCTTTCGATCCACGGGGAGCCTCTGTGGTGACTCCGACTGTCTCCCAAGTTCTCTCCTGGACACCGGAATCACTGCGGGGACTGTGCTCGGAGTGGAGAACCGCCGCCTCCACGACCGCCGACCGCATGAAAAGCGCGGGGACCGTGACCACGACTCCTACACATTTTGGGGTCCGGGCGCCGGTGATTCGATGCGCGACCGCGTTCACAGCATCCTCGACTCCGGGCGGAAACTCACCGCTGCTCTGGAGGACGCATGCACAACTCTCGAAGCACATCGAGGCCACCTTCAGGACGCGGTCGACGTCGCCGTGATGGCCATTCGAGCGACCATGTCAGCAGGATTCACCGTCGCCGACGACGGCATGGTCACTCCCCCGCCGGCAGTTCCGGATCCCGGGCACCCGAGCGGCTCGATGATCATCGAGCAAGCGGTTGCCCTCCAGAGCAAGGCAGACGAGTTCACCCGAATCATCACTCGGCATCTCGACCAGGTCGGTGTCGCCGACGACCGGGCCGCTGTCGCGCTCACCGAGATCCTCACCGACGTGCAGAAAGCTGTCGGTCTGGATCCTGTTCTGGGAGAGGCCTATCGATCGCTCGCCGTTGCCGACGCGGTTGCCGACGGGATCGCGGTACGCAACGGGCCCCTCGAGCCCGAGGATTACAACCGGATCTGCACAATCCTCGAAGCGAGCCGGCTCTCCCCGGCGCAGCTCGAAGCACTTGCACGCGGTGAAACCGTCGACAGTGTTCCGACCGTCGTCATGGACTACCTGCGCGACTTCTATCGAGAAGCAGGTTCCGACGGTCTACTCAACCTCGCGGAGGCCCTTCGGTCCCGCGAGCAGGCAGGCGATCCGCACGCCGCCGCGCAGCTCGACGCATTGGCCAACGGTCTGCTCACTATCTCGAACGACAACGTCGGCGACGGTTGGGTCGGTGGCAGCTATGACCTGCTTCCGGACGACTTGAGAGACACGTTGTCCCGAATCAACAGCCACTCGCTCGGACCCACCTACGACGCCCTCCACGACGTTACGACAGCCTACAATGAGGGGCGGATTCCAGAAGTCGCCGCTCTGTTGGCCGAGGCCAATCCGACTTTCGTTCCCGGGGTCGAGTTCGCGACCGAACTCGACCGAGCAGCGTCGAGCATGGTCGACGTATCGACGCCGTCAGGCAGTGCAACGCTTTTCGACACCACAGCTACGAAATTTCTGGAGATCGGCACACGAAACGAGGCTGCCTCGTACGAACTGCTCACCACTCCCGGAAATGCCCGGATATTGATACCGCTACTCGAACACGACTGGGGCGACGGAGGAGTCACCGCAGGGCGGCTCGTCGACTGGATCGCCCGAGACGCAGTGGTCACCGACCCCGACAACTCGACGCGCGCTGACCGCGCCGGTGAGGCTGCTCACTCCCTTGCCACCCTGATGTCATCCTCCGAGTCGGAAACACCCCTCGCCTTCACGGATCCCACGAACACCAACCCCTACGACCGGCTCATGAACATTCCCGGAGTCGGCGACGGAAAGTCATCGCTCGGAGAAGTGAATCCGGCACTGGCACAATCGATTGTCAGCTCTCTGCCTCCGTACGTGATCGATATGGTCACCAGCGACAGAACCTTGTCGACTACATCGAATTTCGGACAGCTCGGCCCCGTCGAGACAACTCGCCTGTTCTCCATTCTCGATGGTGATCCCCATGCCGGGACCCTCATCAGCGGGCACGCGCTCGCTGCTGCCGACGAGATCGATCGCGCGTTCGCACGTTCCGATCGCGAGCCTCCTCCGATCATGCTGGGTGAAACCTCCGGACGACTGCGCGCCGCGGTTGAGGGCGGGCTTGACATCGAAATCGGAGATCGGGTGAACGATCTGGACGAGCGCAAGGCGGAACGTGCGACAACTCGCGCTGGGTTCTTCGGCGCCGCGCAAGCAATCGGCGCCGGTGCGGTGAGCTACCTTCCACCGCCTTGGGGCGTCGCTGCATCGACTGGAACGTACGTCGCAGGCTCGTTCCTGTCGTCCGACATCATCGACGCGGACGGAAACCTGACAAACGAATTCGCACTGTCACCTCAGGCACGATTCAGGCTGGGCGCCGGTGAGTCCGGCACGCCGGACCAGACGCAGGTCACCGACAACGAGATCAGTTACATCATGTTCAGTGAACTGGTCGCATCCGGCCGAGTATCAGGCATCGAACTGCCCGAATACCTCTGGCGCGACTAACGTCTTGCCACGTATGCCGAGATCACCGATGGCGAGGAGTCGCACTCGGCCGAACTCGACAGGCTCGGCTCCGCGGCACGGCGCGGAATCGTCGAATACATGCCGGGCATCTTCGACGATGCCGGACTTCGATCCGTCGATGGGTACCTGCACCAGCACTCGATCGCTGTCAACTCATACCGCGACATGATCTTCGGACACGCAAGTCCACAGGACTCATTCGGAACCACGATTCGGGGGTCAGGCGATCCCACTTCGATGAGCAGGTGGCCCGCATGACAACCACCCGGCAACTCTCGGGAGTTCTTGCAGCGATTGCCATCGGCTCCGCCGCCGCCTGCCACTCGGCCGGTGAACCGACTACTGAGCGCAGCACGACCTCCACTGTGACGTCTCGGTACGCCGTCGCCGCATATCAAGTGCCCGAAAATATCCGGAACTCCACCGTCGTCTGGTCAGCCGAGCCCGCCATAGATCTCCACGGTGAGCAGGCGACGCTTGTCCGCGCCGCCGTCGAGGCCGACTGGATCGCCCTCGGGAGTCCACTTACCAAGAGCTACCCAGGCTATGAACGTGCCATCGATACCGATTCCAAGGCATCCTACGAAAGGTTCGGTTCCGAGGCAGCCCGGGAATTCGGTACCGCCTACCGCCACATCATGCGCATCGAACCCCTGGAGGACGGATTCGTCGCACACACATGCCATCAAACCTCGAACGTAGCTGTCGAAAGGGAACCTGGTCGGTACCTTCGTCGGATTTACGGTGGAGACTTCGAAACTGCCATCACGTTCAAGCGCGTGGGAACGGCGACCGTACCGGGAACGCCGGAACCGACAGCGACGGCCGAAAAGGAGGAATCCGGCCGCCCTCAATGGCAGGCTCCCACCTACGACCTCTTCACCGGTTGGAACATCATCCGCGGTGACTGGTCCGGATCCGAGCACACCCAGGCCTGCCGACAGTGGGGACGACAACTCGTCACCGAAGCTCCCGAGCAGGGCACCATCGAAGTCTGGTCCGACACTCCACCCGAAACCCTGCCCGCGTTTCCCGGGTGGTGATGGCTGATGCGAAATTCATAAACGGGACCCGTGCGCGTTCCTGGTAGTTGGAGCTACCAGAAACACGCACGGGGCAGCGGGAGTGTCAGTCCGCGGTCCGCCGCGGGATCATCACCGTGAGCGCGATGGCCACGACCGTGCAGATCACGATCATGGCACCGACGAGGTTCAGGCCGGTGATCGTCATCGCACCCTGCGACGTGACCGTCGCGGTCAGGATCATCGTCGCGAGCGACGTGCCGACGCCCTGGCCCGCCATCCGCAGCACGGTCTGGGTGCCGGTCGTCTCGCTGGTGTTGCGTTCCGGCACGGACTCGACGACGAGGATGGGCAGCGCGGTGTATGCGAACGCCGTCGCGACCGACACCACGACCACCATCGCGGTCATCGCAAGTTCCGAACTGTGCGCGGTCAGCATCACGACGACACCGACGACGAACAGCGCGCTGCCGAGCAGCATCGACATCCGCGCGCCCACGGCCGCGGCGATCCGGCCGCTGATCGGTGTGCACGCGAATCCGAACAGCGAACCTATGAACGACAGCCACCCGGCGTGCGTCGCGGACAGACCCAGCCCGAACGACCCGGTCGTCGGGGACTGCATCACGATCGGGATGATCATGGTCACCACGCCCAGCGGACCCATCGCGATCGCGAGCGTCGCGAGCATCGTCAGGGAGAACTTGCGATCGGCGAACAGGCGCACGCTGATGAGCGGGTTCGGGACCTTCAGTTCCCACCGCACGAGCAACGCGAGCCCGGCGAGTCCACCGATGACGAGCGCGAGGAACCGCGGGTCGGACCAGCCCCACGCGCCGACCTTGTTGATGCCCAGCAGCACCGCGGCGACGGATGCGGCGAACAGGACGGCGCCGATGTAGTCGATCGCCTCCTTCGTTCCCTTCGGGGGTCGCCAGGGCAGAACGAACAGCACGAGGAACAACGCGAACAGCGAGTAGGCTGCAGCGACCACGAAGATCATGTGCCAGCTCGCGTAGTCGATGAGCAGCCCGGCGACGAGCAGCGAGGCGGCACCGGCGGTCACCGCGGTGCCCGAGATCAGCGCGACGGCGACGGGTACACGCGCGGGGGGAAGGTGCTCACGTGCCAGGCCGATGCACAGCGGCAGGATCGCGCCGGCCACGCCCTGGATCGTCCGGCCGACGATGATGCTGCCGAGGCTGTCGCCCAGGGCGCTGATGAGCGAGCCGAGGGCTGCGAGGGCGAGCAGGACGACCAACACGCGTTCGCGGCCGTACATGTCGCCCAGCCGGCCACATGCGGCCGCGGACGCCGCGGCCACCAGGAGGAACGCCGTGACGGCCCAGCCGACCGTGGTGGCGTCGCTGCCGAAATCCTTGATGAGCGTGGGGATCGCGGCGTACATCATCGATGTTTCGAAGGCGCTGATGATCTCGACGGCGATCAGCACCGCCACGATCACCCAGACGGGACGTTGGCGGGCGTAGCGCCCCTTGGCCGGTGGATCGGGAATCAGAGGTTCGACTCGAGTCGCATCGGAAGTCACAGATTCGGTTCCAGACTTTTCGGCGCACCGCGTATTGCGGTACGCGGGTGAAGGGAGAGGGAGGGAACGACGGCAACAGCCGTGTCCCACATCACTTTCCCGCTCCGAATGTGCCTGCCGCCTCCGCGGTCTCACTCAGCAGGAACCAAAAAGGAAGACGCCCAACGTATGTCGTGGGCGTCTTCCTCGAAACTTCTCGTGCGCGTTTTCGGTAGCGGGAACTACCGAAAACGCGCACGGGGCAGGTCAGCGGTTCAGCAGCGCGCGCATCGCCTCGGCCGCGCCGCGGACCAGTGCGTCGCGCGGGAATCCGCTGCGCTTGACTGCAGCCTTGTAGTTGCCGCCCGCAACCCACACCGGGCCGTCGGCGAGGTGCTCGAGACCTTCGCGGGCGACCTCCTCCGGCTCGGACACGAGCATGCCCGGCACGTCGAAGTTCAGCCCGGCACGTTCCATCGCGGGGGTACGGGTGACACCGAGAACCAGTTCGAGAACGTCGACGCCGTACGGCGCGAGCTCGAGCCACAGGCTCTCCGCGAACACCCGGCTGAAGGCCTTCGACGCCGCGTAGATGCTCTGGTGCTCCGAACCCATGTACCCGGCAAGGGATCCGAGCAACATGATCCCGCCGCGACCCATGTCCTTCATGCGCGCCCCGAACAGGTGCGCGAGCTCGACCTGCCGGTGCACGTTCAGATCGATGACGCCGCGGAAACCGTCGAGGTCGCCGGTGACGAACTCGTGGCCGTAGCTGTTGGCGCCGGCGTTGAAGATGAACAGTCCCACCTCGAGGTCCGCGGTGGCCGTGCGGATCTGCTCGACGGCGTCGTCGGCGAGCAGATCCAGTGCGAGCGTGCGCACCTCGACGCCGTGCTCGCGCACCGCGGCGGCGGTGTCCTCGAGCGGCCCCGGCTTGCGGGCGATCAGCAGCAGATCGAACCCGGCGCGGCCGAGTTCGTCGGCAAAGGCAGCGCCGACTCCCTCGGAGCCACCGGCGATCACCGCCCACCTGCCGTAACGGGCACTGTCGATCTGCAGGGTTTCGCTCATCACTGTCCTTCGGATTCCGTTGTTACGCGAGCCGACACGAATCGGATCGAACTACTGGAGGATCGGGCCGGGAATAGGCGCGTCGTCGAGGACGTCGATCAGCCCCTCGGTCGCGGCGCGGGCCACACCGGCTTCCAACGCCGAACACGTCAGGACCGGTGCACCCGGCCGGCGACCCGATCCCGCCGCATTGCCGAGCTCATGACAGCGGCTGCGCGCCTGCGCGTTCCACTGGACCTCGGTGTGCTCCCAGCTGTTCTTCCGCACGAGCACCTGGGCCTGGCACTCACTGCACCGCAGGGGCTGCATCCGTGTCCGCCTTCGCCGCCCGGGCGGCGACGTTCGCTTCGACTTCCTTCATCCACGCCGCGACCGGACGCGTGGTGTCCATCTCGAACTCGAACCGGTCGGTCATCTCCGGGGTCACGTCCGCGACGTCGACGTAGAACTGCTCGTACCAGCGGCGCAGCTGGTAGACCGGGCCGTCCTCCTCGCACAGCAGCGGGTTCTCGATGCGGGTCTTGTTCTTCCAGATCTCGATGTCCTGCTCGAAACCGCGGGCGATGAAATCACCGAACTTCCTGGCGGTTTCGAGGGCGACATCGTCGGGCAGCTGCGGCGACTTCTTGACGATCATGCCGTACATCAGCACGAACTTGTCGGCCGAGACCGGGTAGTGGCAGTTGAGCAGAACCGACTCGATGTCGTAGCCCTCGTACTCGTACTTCAGGTCGTCGATCATGAACGACGGTCCGAAGTACGAGGCCTCCGAGCGGCTGCCCAGCATCTTCGGCTGCCCCTCGGTGTTCGGGCGCATGTCGTCACGTGCCTTGCCGTGCATGACCTGGGTCGCGACGTGACCTTCGAAGATGTTCTTGAAGAACGTCGGGAACGAGTAGTGCACGTAGAAGAAGTGCGCCATGTCGACGATGTTGTCGATGATCTCGCGGCAGTTGGTGTCGACCTCGGTGGTGTACCAGACCCAGTCGGTCCACTCGTCGCTGGTGGCACCCTCGATGCGCGGGATCGTGACGTCGGCCGGCGGCGGGTTGCCCTCGGGGTCGTGCCAGACGAAGAACAGACCGTCCTGGTCGAGGGTGCGCCACGCGCGGGTCTTCGCGAGCGGCGGGACCCGGCGGGCGTAGGGGATGTTGGTGCACTTGCCCTTGCCGCCCCAGCGCCAGTCGTGGAACGGGCAGGCGATGTCGTCGCCCTTGATCGTTCCCTGGCTGAGGTCGCCGCCCATGTGCCTGCAGTACCCGTCGAGAACCTGCAGTTCCCCGGCGGTGTCGGCCCACACGACGAGTTTGGTGCCGAACGCCTCGACGGAGTGCGGCTTCCCGTCCCGGAAGCTCTCCGCCAGACCGAGGCAGTGCCAGCCGCGGGCGAAGCGGGTGGGAGCGGTACCGGTGACGATCTCGCGGATGTCGGAAGTACCGGTGGTTTCCAAGCTCACGGCTGGCCGTCCTTTCGGCAGTGATGGTCGGTGGGATCGAAAGTGCTACTGAGGTTTCCGTGCTCCTTCGATCCTCACGGTAGGTGAGTCCGGAAGCGGCGGAATCGCAGGTCCCACTCGCCGGGATCCGGGGTCGGGCTCAGGCGACCGGCGCCGGGAGCAGCGCCGCGCGACCGTTCGCGACGAAGTCGCGTTCGATGTCGGCGCGGGTCGATTCGTCGAGCAGAACGTATTCAGGGGTGCGCCCGACACGCACGTAGACGGGGTCGTCGGTGTACCACGCGACCACCCGCAACGGCGCCTTGTCGATCTTGTTGCTGCCGGTCAGCGGAATCCGGTCGGTGACCCGCACGAACCGCGGCCACCACTTGTCCCCCATGTCCGGTTGTTCGGCCAGCTCACGGCCGAAGGCGACCGGGTCGAACACGGCACCGGCGTCGAGTTCGACGGCACACATCACCTGATCGCCGGTCGTCGGGTCCGGCACCGCGAACACCGGGGCCGACAGCACGCCGGGAAGGCGCTGCAGGATCCGTTCGACGGGCGCGGCGGCGAAGTTCTCGCTGTCCACGCGCAGCCAGTCCGAAGCCCGTCCCGCGAAGTAGAAGTAGCCGTCGGCGTCGCGGTAACCGAGGTCGCCGGTCCAGAAGTCGTCGCCGCGGATCCGGTCCGCGGCGGCACCCGGGTTCTTGTAGTAGCCCTCGAACGAGGCGGCCGCACCGATCGCGACGATCTGCCCGATCGCCTCCGGGTTCAGCAGCCGGCCCGTCTCGTCGAACCGAGCCCGGGGGCATTCGAGCCCCGTGTTCTCGTCGAGGATGCGGGCGTCGGTGCCGCCGGCGGCGACCCCGAGCGACCCGGGCGGAGTGTCGGGGGTGCGGTTGATGCGCAGGACGCCCTCGCTCGAGCCGTAGCCCTCGATGACGGTGCAGCCGAACCGCTCGGAGAACCGGGCGACGTCGACCTCGGATGCTTCGGTGCCGAACGCCACCTCGAGGGTTCCGGTGCGGTCGCGGGGGTCCTCGGGCCGGTTCAGCACGTACGACAGGGCGCGGCCGACGTAGTTGACGAAGGTCGCGCCGAACCGGTGGATGTCCTCCGAGAAGCGGCTCGCGGAGAACTTGCGGATCAGGCCGACGGTCGCGCCGACCCGCATCGCGGTGCCGAGGTTGAGCATGACGGCGTTCCCGTGGAACAGCGGCATGCACAGGTACGCGACCGAGTCGCGGCGCATGTGGGTGCGTTCGACGAGCACGTCGACGAGCCGCCCGAGCCGGCCCTGCGTGACGATCACCGCCTTCGGGCGGCCGGTGGACCCGGAGCTGAACAGCAGCAGCGCGATGTCGTCGGCTGCGGGCACCGTGTCGGGCAGAGCGGACCCGCGGTGCGGTTCGAGGAACCGCGTGTAGGCGGGCGTATCGATGTCGAGGATGCGGTCCGCGGGCAGTCCGTGGCCGGTGCCGTCGACGAGGTGCGCCAGGCGTGATTCGGTGACGAGGAGATCCACGTCGGCCTGGCGGATGTCCTCGGCGAGCTCCGGGCCGCTGCGGCTGGCGTTGATCCCCACGACCACGGCTCCGGCGAGGGCACCGGCCCCGATCCAGAACACGAAGTCCGGCACGTTCTCGAGCAGCACCCCGATGTGGCGTTGCCGGCCGGCCGGGGCGGGCACGGCCGCGACGAGCGCGGCGGCACGATCCGCGCTCTGCTGCACCACCTCGTCCCAGGTCCACTGCCGGTCCTCGAACCGCACTCCGACCTTGTCGTCGCCCTTGCGGGCACGTACGACTTCGGCGAACGTCTGCACTGCCACCTCCGAATCGTTGCCGGCGCCCGCACGCGGACGCCCGGGCAAGCACGTTAGGAGCGCGGCCACCCCGGGCATCTGTGCAGGTCCCACTCACCGGTACGTTCGGATGGCGGCGCGACGGGCGTGAGAGTCTTCGGCCGGACGTTCGGTCGAGAAGGGAGGCCCGCGATGACCGTGCCACCCGATCCGGAGCAGTACCTCGACCAGCTGGTCTCGCGTCTGACGGGGCGCGGCGGCGCCTTCGAGATCGTGATGAGCGACGTGCTGGGCGCCGAGATGCCCGTCATGCGCAACCGTGACACCGCCGTCGCGGATCTGCTGGAGCGGTCACAGGCCTGGGGCGACCGGGAGTATCTCGTGACGGCGACGCGGCGGATCTCGTTCGCCGAGCACGCGCGGGATGCGTACGCGCTCGCGGCGGCCCTGCAGCAGCGGTACGGCGTCGGGGTCGGCGACCGCGTCGCGATCCTGTCGGCGAACCGGCCCGAGTGGGTCACCGCGTTCTGGGCGACGCAGGCGCTCGGTGCGATCACCGTCGGACTGAACGCGTGGTGGGCGCAGCCCGAGATCGAATTCGGGATCCGCAACTCCGCGCCGCGGGTGGTGTTCGCGGACGAGCCGCGCGCCGAGGCCCTCTCCGGGCGCAGCCCGCACGGCACGATCGTGCTGACCGTCGAGGACGATTTCCCGCGGCTGATCGCCGAGTTCGCCGGGATGCGACCGCCGCCGCCGCGCGTGGACGAGGACGATCCGGCCGTCCTGCTCTACACCTCGGGTACGAGCGGCGACCCGAAGGGCGCGTTGCATTCACAGCGGAATCTGTTGGCGGTCACGGACTATCACCGGTTCGCCGATGCGATCTCCACGACTTGGTGCGGGGAGGTGTACGACCGGGACGCCCCGCACGAGGCGCGGTACCTGCTGACCTCTCCCCTGTGCCACATCACCAGCCTGCACAACACGATCGTCCCGCGGCTCGCGACCGGCAGCACCGTCGTGATGAACCAGGGATGGTTCGACGTGCACCGCGTCCTCGAGATCATCGAGAACGAGCAGATCACGCATTGGAACGCGGTCCCCTCGATGGCCGCGCGGATGCTCGAGATCCCCGACCTGGACCGGTACGACCTGGGTTCGCTGACCCGGTTCACCCTGTCGTCGGAACCGACGTCCCCCGAGTTCAAGCAGCGGCTGCGGGAGCGGCTGCCGTTCGGCCGGTACGCGGTCGTCGACAGCTACAGCATGACCGAGTGCAGCACGTCGATCGCGGTGGCCAGCGCGCAGGATCTCGAGCGGTATCCGGGCACGGTGGGTCCACCGGTGATCACGGTGAGCATGGAGATCCGGGACGAGCACGGCGGGTGGCTGCCGGACGGTCGCGTCGGCGAGGTGTGCGTGCGCAGCCCGTTCGTGATGCTCGGCTACTGGGGCGACGAGGCCGCGACCGCGGCGGCGATCACCCCCGATCGGTGGCTGCGGACCGGCGACCTGGGCGTGGTCGAGAACGGCCGGCTGCGCCTGCTGGGCAGGCGTGCCGATCTGATCCGGCAGAACGGCGAGGACATCTACCCGTCGGAGATCGAACGGGTACTCGGCGCGCACCCCGCCGTGCGGGAATGCCTGGTCATCGGCGATCCGCATCCCGAGTGGGGCGAGGAGGTGTGCGCGGTCGTCGTTCTCGCCCCCGGAAGGGAGGCGACGAAGGAGGAACTGACCGCCTATCTCGCCGATCGGCTCGCGTACTTCAAGGTGCCCACCCGCTGGAAGATCACGCGGAATCTTCTGCCGCGCAACACAACCGGCAAGATCGTCCGGCGTCACCCCTGGACGGAAGACCCGTCCGGGCACTGAGTCCGGCTCCACCACCACATGGCGGACCCTGTGCCGCGGAGCGGGCGTGTGCTAGCTTACCAAGCAATCGCTTGGTTCGGTACCGACGTAAGGAACATGCCATGGGCATCACCTCCACCTCCGACGGCGCGGGAATCACCACGGTCACCGTCGACTACCCGCCCGTGAACGCCATTCCGTCCGCCGGGTGGTTCGAACTGGCCGACGCGGTCCTCGCCGCCGGCAAGGACCCGGACACCCACGTCGTGATCCTGCGGTCCGAGGGTCGCGGCTTCAACGCCGGCGTGGACATCAAGGAAATGCAGGCCACCGAGGGGTACGACGCGCTCATCGCCGCCAACCACGGCTGCGCCGCCGCGTTCTCCGCCGTCTACGACTGCGAGGTCCCGGTCGTGGTCGCCGTCAACGGCTTCTGCGTGGGCGGCGGCATCGGCCTGGTCGGCAACGCAGACGTCATCGTCGCGTCCGACGACGCGGTCTTCGGGCTTCCCGAGGTCGACCGCGGCGCGCTCGGCGCCGCCACCCACCTGTCGCGCCTGGTCCCGCAGCACCTGATGCGCACCCTGTACTACACGGCGCAGAACGTCACCGCGCAGCAGCTGCACCACTTCGGCTCCGTCTACAAGGTGGTGCCGCGCGCCGAACTCGACGCCGCCGCCCGCGAGGTCGCCGGCCTGATCGCCGCGAAGGACACCCGCGTGATCCGCCGCGCGAAGGAAGCGATCAACCGCATCGACCCGGTGGACGTGAAGAACGCCTACCGCCTCGAACAGGGATTCACCTTCGAGCTGAACCTCGCCGGCGTCGCCGACGAGCACCGCGACGAATTCGTCGCGACCGGCAAGCCGCGCGCGAACAAGTAGGGAGAGAAAAACAGTGCGTGACAAGAGGATTACTCTCGACGACGCCGTCGGGCAGCTGCGCAGCGGCATGACCATCGGACTCGGCGGCTGGGGTTCGCGACGCAAGCCCATGGCGTTCGTGCGCGCGATCCTGCGCTCGGACGTGAAGGATCTGACCGTCGTCACCTACGGCGGTCCGGACCTGGGTCTGTTGTGCTCGGCCGGCAAGGTCAAGAAGGCGTACTACGGTTTCGTGTCGCTCGATTCGGCCCCGTTCTACGATCCGTGGTTCTCCAAGGCCCGCACCGAGGGCGCCATCGTCGCCCGCGAGATGGACGAGGGCATGGTCAAGTGCGGTCTCGAAGCCGCGGCCGCGCGCCTGCCGTTCCTGCCGATCCGCGCCGGCCTCGGTTCGGACGTGCAGAACTTCTGGGGCGACGAACTGCAGACCGTCACCTCCCCGTACCCGGACGCCTCCGGCAAGCACGAGACCCTGATCGCGATGCCCGCCCTGAACCTGGACGTGGCCTTCGTGCACCTGAACATCGGTGACGCCCACGGCAATGCGGGTTACCAGGGCGTCGACCCGTACTTCGACGACCTGTACTGCTTGGCCGCCGAGAAGCGCTTCGTCTCCGTGGAGAAGATCGTCGAGACCGAGCAGCTCGTCAAAGAGGTTCCGCTGCAGCAGCTGATCCTCAACCGCATGATGGTCGACGGTGTCGTCGAGGCCCCGAACGGCGCCCACTTCACCCTCGCCGGCGAGTCCTACGGCCGCGACGAGAAGTTCCAGCGCCACTACGCCGAGGCCGCCAAGACCCCCGAGTCGTGGCAGGCGTTCGTCGACCGGTTCCTGTCCGGATCCGAGGACGACTACCAGGCCGCCGTCGAGAAATTCGCTGAGGAGCAGGCATGACCTCCACCGAAACCGTTACCCGGGCCGAGTACTGCGCGATCGCGTGCGCCGACATCTTCGCCGGCGCCGGCGAGATCATGGCCAGCCCGATGTCGACGATGTCGCAGATCGGTGCCCGCCTGGCGCGTCTGACCACCGAGCCCGACCTGCTCATCACCGACGGTGAGGCACTGATTCTCGCCGACACCCCCGCGGTCGGCGCGAAGGGTGCGATCGAGGGCTGGATGCCGTTCCGCAAGGTGTTCGACGTCGTCGCCTCCGGCCGGCGCCATGTCGTCATGGGCGCCAACCAGATCGACCGCTACGGCAACCAGAACCTGTCTGCGTTCGGCCCGCTGCAGCAGCCGACCCGCCAGATGTTCGGCGTCCGCGGCGCCCCGGGCAACACCATCAACCACGCCACCAGCTACTGGGTCGGCAAGCACAACAAGCGCGTGTTCTGCGACAAGGTCGACGTCGTCGCCGGTGTGGGCTGGGACAAGGTCGATCCGGAGAACCCGGCATACAAGTACCTGAACGTGTACCGCGTCGTCACCAACCTCGGCGTCTTCGACTTCGGCGGCCCCGGCCACACCTTCCGCGCGCTGAGCCTGCACCCCGGCGTCACCGCCGACGAGGTCGCGGACAACACCTCCTTCGAGGTCGCGGACCTGGCCGACGCCGGGGTCACCCGCGAACCCACCGCCGAGGAACTGCGGATCATCCGTGAGGTCCTGGATCCGAGGAACCTGCGCGACCGCGAGGTCGCCGCATGAGCACCCCCCATATCGAGACGGCGCTGACGAAGCTGGTCGGGATCGAGCATCCGATCGTGCAGACCGGCATGGGCTGGGTGTCCGGCCCCCGCCTGACCGCGGCCACCTGCAATGCCGGCGGGCTCGGCATCCTGGCGTCCGCGACGATGACCTACGACGAGCTCGAGGCCGCCGTCGCGAAGACGAAGTCGTTGACGGACAAGCCTTTCGGCGTGAACATCCGCGCCGACGCGTCGGACGCCGCGCAGCGCATCGACCTGCTCATCCGCGAAAACGTCAAGGTCGCCTCGTTCGCGCTGGCACCGAAGAAGGATCTGATCGCCAAGCTCAAGGATCACGGCATCGTCGTGATCCCGTCGATCGGCGCCGCCAAGCACGCGGTGAAGGTCGCGTCGTGGGGCGCCGACGCGGTGATCGTCCAGGGCGGCGAGGGTGGCGGCCACACCGGTGGTGTCGCCACGACGCTGCTGCTGCCGTCCGTGCTCGACGCCGTCGACATCCCGGTGGTCGCCGGGGGCGGATTCTTCGACGGCCGCGGGCTCGCGGCGGCGCTGGCGTATGGTGCGGCGGGCGTGGCCATGGGTACCCGGTTCCTGCTCACCAGCGACTCCGCGGTGCCGGATTCGGTGAAGCAGCAGTACCTTTCGCGCGGGCTGCAGGACACCACCGTGTCCGTGAAGGTCGACGGCATGCCGCATCGGGTCCTCAACACGGACCTGGTCGACGCGCTCGAGAAGTCCAGCTATGCGAAGGGACTCGTCGCGGCGACGAAGAACGCGATGAAGTTCAAGTCGATGACCGGCATGAAGTGGTCGACGCTCGTCAAGGACGGGTTGGCCATGAAGCGGTCCGGCGACCGGACGTGGCAGCAGATCATCATGGCCGCGAACACCCCGATGCTGCTCAAGGCCGGACTGGTCGAGGGCAACACCGAAGCCGGGGTGCTGGCGTCCGGTCAGGTGGTCGGCATGATCGACGATTTGCCGAGCTGCCGGGAACTGATCGACCGCATCGTGGCCGAGGCCGTCGAACGCATCGACGCACTGGCTGCGCTGCGCTGATTGCGCAGTACGCGAGTATTCGCAGCACCGGAGCTTCACAGAACCCGAGCGCCGTCCCGCAGTTCCGTCGCGGGGCGGCGCTTCGGCGTGCGGAGGTACTTCACAGAGCACACCGTCGTCCGTTAACGTCAAGAATGTCGTTCTTGAGAACGAGAACTGTATTTTCTGACGAGAGGGCAGCTCGATGACCGACGCGATACCCGCACCGTTCGACCGATTCCGCCTCGACGGCAAGGTCGCATTGATCACCGGCGGCAGCCGTGGCATGGGCAAGGAGATCGCGCTCGCATTCGCCCGCGCCGGGGCCGACGTCGTCGTCGCGAGCCGCAAGATCGAGAACTGCGAGAAGGTGGTCGCCGAGATCGAGGAGACCACCGGCCGGCGAGCCCTCGCCTACGCCTGCCACATGGGCCACTGGGACGAGATCGAAGGACTCGTCGACGCCGCCTACGCGACCTTCGGACGCATCGACATCCTCGTCAACAACGCCGGCATGTCCCCCGTCTACCGGAACATCGCCGATGTCACCGAGGCGCTGTGGGACAGCGTGCTGGGACTGAATCTCAAAGGGCCGTTCCGGCTCACCCAGCTCGTCGGTCCCCGAATGAAGGAGCAGGGCAGCGGCTCGATCATCAACGTGAGCAGCAGTGGCTCGCTGCACCCTTCCGGCGCGTTCATCCACTACGCCTCCGCCAAGCGCGGTCTCAACGCCATGACCGAGGGTTTCGCCGACCTGCTCGCGCCCGAGGTGCGCGTCAACACCCTCATGCCCGGCCCCTACCGCACGGACATCTCCAATGCCTGGACCCCGGAACAGATCCGGCAGTCGGGTGAGGCCGTGCACCTGAAGCGGATCGGTGAACCCCACGAAATCGTGGGCGCTGCACTGTTTCTCGCGAGCGACGCGTCGAGTTTCACCACCGGGACCATCGTCCGGTCCGACGGCGGATTCCGCTGAACAAATAGCGGACACCCGTGCGCAGATCGTTGACCCACCCCACCGATCGGGATACGTTTTCCGGGGTTTTCACCGTCGAGATGGGGGTTCCGGGTGAAGAGACGATTCCTGCGCGGGGCGATCGCGTCGGTGGCCGTCGCCGCCACCACAGTCGCCGCCGCGATCACCGCGACACCGGTTGCCGGCGCCGATCCGTCCGGCGGGACCGACGCTGCCGCGTGGCAGGCCGCGGTCGACGCACCCGACGCGTACCCGAACACCGCCGTCGAATGGGACGTCCCCATCACGATGAGCGACGGCACCGTCCTGCGCGCCAACGTCTTCCGCCCCGCGGACGCGAACGGGACACCGATCGCGGAGCCCACCCCCGTCGTCCTCAACCTCACGCCCTACACCAAGCTGCTCTCGACCCTGGGAACCGTCGTGGCCGACGACCCCACCCTCGCCCCGCTGGTCGAGGGCCTCGGCGACACGCTGAACTTCGCCGCCCCGTACGACGGGGTCACCGAGCTCGCGAAGACGACCGGCGGCGGACTCGTGCAGGTCTTCGGACTCAACCGCGACCTCGTGCAGAACGGCTACACGCAGGTCATCGTCGACGTCCGCGGCACCGGATTCTCGCAGGGTGAATGGCAGGTCCTCGGCCCGCGCGAACAGCAGGACACCGTCGAGGTCATCGACTGGGCGTCGAAGCAGCCGTGGTCGAACGGCCGCGTCGGCACCAGCGGTGTGTCCTACTCGGCGATCAACCAGTTGCAGGGTGCGGGTCTGCAACCGGCCGCGCTCGACGCGGTGTTCGCGGTGGAACCCGGCAACGACCTGCTGCGCGACATCGTCGGCACCGGCGGCGCACTCGGTATCGGATTCATGCCGATGTGGCTCACCCTCGTCAACGGGCTCAAGTGGATCCCGGATGTGCAGGCCCTGCTGCAGGGCAACTTCGACGCGCAGTGGCTGCGCGACCGGATGGCCGACCCCGCCACCAAACTTCCCGAACTCGTCGAGGCGGTCACAGCCCCCACCGTCGAAGGGGTCTCCCCCAACGCACTCGAGGTCGCGCAGGACGGACCGTTCTACCAGGACCGCACCGCGAATCTCGAGTCGATCGAAGTGCCCAGTTTCGTGTACGGGGGCTGGCACGACATCTTCGCCAACAGCGAGCCGGACATCTACAACCGCATCCCGGTCGCGCCGGGCGAGAAGCAGCTGATGATGGGCGACGGCTACCACGTCGTCGCCGGTACCGACTTCGGCAGGCCGGGCTTCCCGCCGAAGCTCGGCACCCTGCAGCGCGCCTGGTTCGACCACTGGCTCGAAGGAATCGACAACGGCATCGAGAACTACGGGCCGGTCACCCTGTTCCAGCAGGGCGGCGGATGGACCACCACCGATCAGTTCCCCCGTGCCGGTGCCGAATTCGAGAAGTTCTATCTGTCCGGCGCCCCGAGCGGCACCGCGGGCCACGCCGCCTTCGACGGAAGCCTCACGCCCGAGGCGCCCTCCGGCACCCAGGATCTGACGATCGCGCCGGGTCTGCGCGGGTTCTGCTCGCGCGAATCGGCCGTCGGCACCGCCGGAATCACGGTGCTGCTCGGTTCGAACTGCACCAAGGACGCCCGCTTCAACGAGGCGGAGGGACTGACGTTCACCGGCGCCCCGGTTACCGAACCGACCGAGATCTCCGGCGCGATCAACGTGCACCTGAACACCGTCCTCGACGCCCCCGACGGCTTCTGGTCGGTGACCGTGAACGACGTGGCGCCCGACGGCCGTTCGACCGTCCTGACCTCCGGCTCGCTCGTCGCGTCGCTGCGCGCGATCGACGACTCCCGCAGCACCTTCACCCCCGCCGGCGACTACGCCCGCGCCGTCCCGTACCTGACGCTCGACACGCGGGAGACCCTCGAGCCCGGTGTGCCCACCCGGCTGGACATCTCGACGGTGCTCACCGACGCGATCCTGCAGCCGGGTCACCGGCTCCGGATCGACGTGTACGCGTCGAGCGTGCCGCGGTCGCTGCCACTGGGTCCGATGCTTCACGACAGTGGTCTGAAACCGCAGCACATCCGGCTCGATCCGTCCGCGCCGAGCTTCGCCACCGTCCCGATCGTGCGGTAGTTCCCCGACCGGCACACGCAGGGACGCGCTCGGGCCGAGCCCGAGCGCGTCCCCCCAGCTCACCGTCGGCCGAGCGACGCGTACAGCGCCGATTCGAATTCGAGGTAGCCACCGAACGAGGTGGGATCACCGAACGGCAGGATCTGGGTCGCCCAGAATCCCCCGTATCCGGACTGTCGATCGATCCAGTAGAACAGGTTGGCGAGCCCCGCCCACCCCAGCGCGCCGGCGGGTCGCCCGGTCGGCGCCTGCTCGTTGTTGATCATGAACGGCAGCGACCACGATTTCGAGATCCCGGGGAAGAACTCGGCGTCGTTCGACAGCGACGGAATGACGCCGGGCAGCGGTGTCACGGGAAGCTCCCCGAGATGATTCTGCACGGCCATCCGGACCGTCTCCGGTCGCAGGACCTGCCCGTGTTCACCCTTTCCGTCGTTCAGCCACATCCGGATGAACCGCATGTAGTCACCGACAGTGCCGTACAGGCCGTGACCACCCATGTGCACTTCCGGCGGGGACGGCAGTTCGAAGTCCATCACGGAAAGCGATCCGTCGGAATTGCGGGCGTGCATCCCGGCCAGATCGGCACGGCGCGTGTCGTCGAGTTCGAAGGTCATGCTCTCGATGCCGAGCGGCTCGAAGATCCCGGCAGAGAACACGTCGCCGAGCCGGTTCCCGGTGATCGCCTCGATCACCCGGCCGCACCAGTCGAGGTTGCTGCCGTACTCCCAACGATCCCCGGGGTCGAACAACAGCGGAGTGTCCAGTGCCTGCTTCGTGGCGGTGATGACGCTCGGCTGTCCCTTCTCCTCCGCCAGGCGCCGGTACTTCTCGTTGAAGAAGTCGTAGCCGAATCCGGCGGTGTGGGTGAGCAACATGCGGGTGGTGATGTCGCGGCGGGGTTCTCGAAGCACCGGTTCGCCGGAGTCGTCGAACCCCTCGATGACCTGGACGCTTCCCAGCTCCGGAACGTACTTGCCCGCCGGCGCGTCGAGGTCAAGGCGGTTCTGCTCCACCAGCTGCAGTGCCGCGGTCGCGGTGAAGGCCTTCGTCGTCGAGAAGAGCGCGAAGACATCGTCCGTCGTCATCGCCGCGTCCTGGTCGATTCGGCGCTTTCCCGCCGCGCCCTCGTAGACGTTGCCTTCCCGGTCGGTCACCATCGCGACCACTCCCGGCACCGGCGCCTCGGCGGTGACAGTCTTGTTCAGGATCGCATCGACGGATGCGCGAAGTGCTTCGGTCATGATCTGTCGTCCCTTCACGGTGTCGGTGCTCATCGCAGTTCGAATCCCTTGTAGCCGGCAGCGGCGGCCTCGAGCGTCTTCTCCCGATAGGTGCCGACACCGCCGGTGTACGACAGCACCCGGCGCGGCTTGCCCTCGACATTCGAGCCGGTGTACCAGGAGTTCGTCTTCGAGATCAGGTTCGCGGCGGCGGTCTCGTCATGGTGGGCGACCCACGCGGCCTCCCCCTCCTCGGTCGCCTCGATCACGGTGTAGCCGTTCTTCCGCATGTACCGGATGCACTCGTCGATCCACTCGGTCTGCTGCTGCAGGCAGGTGGTCATGTTGCACAGCGCCGCGGACGGGGCGAGGGGAACAGCGGTGGTGAGCATGTTCGGGTAGCCGTGCACCATCAGCCCCATCGTCGTGCGGATGTCCCGCGACCAGTCGTCCTTCAGCAACCGTCCGCCGACACCGCGGATGTCGATGCGGGTCAAGGCGCCGGTGCCCGCGTCGAAACCGGTGGCCAGGATGATCACGTCCAGCTCGTACAGGGTGCCGTCGGCGAGCAGCACCCCTTCGGGCACGATGCGGGAGATCGGGTTCTCGCGCACGCCCACCGCCGTGACGTTGGGTCGGTGGTAGACCTCGAGGTAGCCGGTTTCGAGCGGCACCCGGTGGGTGCCGAACCCGTAGTCCTCGGGGATCAGGAGCCGGCACAGTTCCGGGTCGACCAGCCGCGCCCGCATCTTCTCCCGCACGAACTCGGAGATCTCGTCGCTGACGGCCTCGTCGAAGAACATCTCGGCGAACGACGCCAGCCACATCTGCAGCGATCCGTTCTCGTAGATCTCCTCGAGCACCTCGCGTCGTTGCTCGGGCGTCAACTCGTCCCACACGTATCGGAAGTCGTATTCGAAACCGGTGAAGGTGTGCGGCAGCGTGCTACGGAGTTCCTCGAAGCGGGCCTTGTACGCCGCCACGTCGTCAGCGCTGTACGACGGGTTCTTCATCGGGAGCACATACTGCGGCGTGCGGACGAACACGGTCAGGTCCGCGACCTCGTCGACGATGGTCTGGATGACCTGGATACCCGTGGCGCCGGTGCCGATCACGCCGACCCGCTTGCCCGCGATCTCGGCACCCTCACGCGGCCAGCGCGAGGTGTGGAAGATCTGCCCCGCGAAGTCCTGCTGTCCCGGGAACAGGTCCTGCAGCGGCGCCGAGAGCATCCCGCAGCACGTGATGAGGAACTGCGTGTCCACGACCTCTCCGCTGTCGGTCCGCACGGTCCACCGGCCCGACTTCTCGTCGTATTCGGCGCTCGTGACGGTCGTGGAGAACGAGATGTCCCGGCGAAGGTCGAGCGCATCGGCCACGTAGTGCATCCACCGTTCGATCTCGGGCTGAGCGGGGAACCGCTGGCTCCAACTCCAGTTCTTGTAGAGCTCTTCCGAGAACAGGTACTGGTAGATGTAGGCCTCCGAATCGAAGCGCGCACCGGGGTAACGGTTCCAGTACCACGTCCCCCCCACGTCGGCGGCGGTCTCGAACACGCGGACGTTCAGTCCCTGTTCCCGCAACAGGTGCAGTTGGTAGAGGCCGGCCACCCCCGCGCCGATGATCAGGGCGTCCAGAGTGCGGTGGGCAGTTGGTGTACCGATAGCCATTGTTCGACCCTTTCCTGTGATGTGTATCACGACTGCGAACAATGCTTCCGCTGTCCCAGGAGGCCGGACTGTCCCAAGATCGGACAGCCGGGAGGTCGCCAGACTCGGGAAACGAGCCGATAATGATGTGACGCAGGTCTCATTTTCGGACAAATCGAATCGCAAGAAGGGTGCATCCATGATCGACGAGCGCGAGCGACTGCGCATTGCCGCGGCGCGAGCGGACTTCCTCGAATACGGGAGCGCCGGAGCAGCCGGGGTTCCCGACGTCGTTGCCGCCTCGTGGCAGCGCAGCCAGTCCGCCGGCGTCGATTACGCAACGTTCCACGTGGAGTATCACGACGACATCGACTTCGATTCGCGACTGGTACGGTGCGCACGACCGGTTCTCGAGCGACTCTCCGCCGACATCGCGGATGTCCCCGTCGGTATCGCGCTCACCGACGCCCACGCCCGCATCGTCGATCGCCGCGACTGCTCCAATTTCGTCGGCAGGCTGCTCGATCGGGTCGATTTCCTGCCCGGGTTCAGCTACGCAGAACAGGGTGTGGGAACCAACGGCATCGGCACCGTCTTCGAATCCGGTTCTGCGATCAGCATTGTGGGCCCCGAACATTTCAACGACGCACTGGTGCAGTTCGCCTGCACCGGCGCGCCGATTCTGGATCCCATCTCCGGCAGGATCGAAGGCGTCCTCGACGTCAGCATGCTCGCCGAGAGCTGGTCCCCGCTCCTGCACGCCCTGGTCAAGTCCGCAGCCATGGACATAGGCCGCAATCTGCTCCTCGACCGGAACCAGGCGGAGCAGGCGTTGTTCGAGATGTACGTCAAGGCCGATTCGCGTCCGCGTCAAGCGGTCATGGCGATCGGCGAGACCGTGATCATGAACCGGCGCTCACAGAACATGTTCACCCCGGAGGAACAACTCGCGATCCACGAGCACGCGCGTTTCCTCATGACCCGACGCGACCGCAGCGCGGAATCGATTTCGCTGCCTTCGGGCCGGACCGTCCACATCCGCGCCACCAGGATCCTGTGCGGCGACGAGGTTGCGGGAATGGTTCTACTTCTCGACGACAACACCCCGGACAATGCCGGCACTCCGGCGGTCGACCGGACGCTTCCCGCGGTCGACGCACCGGACCCCCGAACCACCGCCATCGCATCCGGACTTCACAACCCGCCACCATCGATCACCGAAAGTCGCTGTCCGGCATGGAAACAGGCGTGCGACTCGATCATCGAGTCACTCGGACGACGGGAGAACCTGCTCGTCCTCGGCGAACCCGGGACAGGGAAGTTCACTCTCCTCGCGGAGCTGTTCCATCGGATGTACCCGTCCGGCCGGAGCATCGCGATCGACGCGGACAGCGTGACGCGGCAGGGTGAGCTCACTGCGGTCGACACGACCACCTCGACATTGCTGATCGTCCGGAATCTCGACCGGCTCACCACCTACGGCGTCGACGTTCTCAACGAGTTCTTCGATTCCCTGGATCTCGATACGAGAAACTTCATCGTCGCCGCGACACTGTCGGACACCGGCATCGAGTCCGACCTGCCCTGCAAAGACGTCCTGGCGAACTTCGACCAGTCGGTGACCGTCCCCGCGATCCGGTTCCGATCCGTCGACTTCCCTCGTCTCGTCGACAGGACGCTCCGCGAAATCGCCCCCGAGCGCCGGATCCGCCTGAGTCCGGAGGCGATGCGTGTCCTGGGCGCCTACTCGTGGCCACGGAACATGACTCAGCTGCGCGAAGCGCTTCACAGCGCCGTGCTGAAACGTCCGGTCGGTGAGATCCAGGCCGATGATCTCCCCGGCTACTGCCGGTCGACGAGTACTCGCACCCTCAGTGTGCTCGAGGCTACCGAACGGGACGCGATCGTCGCCGCGCTCCGCGAGTGCGACGGAAACCGCGTCCGCGCCGCAGAAATGCTCGGGATGGCTCGAAGCTCGTTGTACCGCAAGCTCAAGACCTACGGAGTCACGGAGATCTGAGGCGGCAGCCGGGTCACGACTCAACCGAGCCGATCGCCGAGCAGTCCGGCGAGCGCAGCGAGGCACAGTTCGCGCATTTGCACGGTGGTGACGCCAGGGCGGTCCAGCCAGTCGACACACACACTGCGCACGAACGCGATCCACCCGCGCACCGCGAGTTCGACGAGTTCGCGGTCCCCGTCGGACGGCGCGAGCGCGTCGACGATGCGCCGCTGCTGCACGTCGAGTTCCGCGTCGACGATGCCGCGGATGCTCGCATCGGCGGAGGCGGCACCGCGGTTGACCGCCAGCACACCCTGCGCGTGCGACTCGATGTATTCCAGATAGGCGTCGAGTCCCGCGGCGATCCGGTCGTGCACCGACAGCGCCGGATCGGGTTCGGTGACGACGAGCAACCGGTCGGACTCGCGTTGCACGACCGCCGCCATGAAGTCGCGCTTGGTCGGAAAGTAGTGGTACATCAGGCCCCGCGAGACACCGGCGAGCTCCGCGACCTCCTCGATGCGCACGTCCTCGTAGGCGTGCTGCGAGAACAACCGGGCACCGATGTCCAGCAGCTCGGTGCGCCGCTGGTCGGGGCTCAGTCGTCGCCGTGGTGATGCCACGTCGCCAATCTAGCGTCTTGACAGCGCCGGATCCGGGCGTAGCGTGACTACTGTACGTCGGTTCAATAAGAGTTCGAACTGTCCGGGGGACGAACAGATGGTCGTGGCCACATCACACGTGTTCAACACCGAGATCCCGCACCCGCCGTGGCGCCTGCCCGTACTCGGCGACGTGCTGGGAATGTCCGTGAGCACGCCGGTGCAGGATTCGATGGAGTTGCACCGCCGGCTCGGCCCGGTCTTCGAACGTCGGCCGTTCGACCTGCGGTTCGTGTTCGTGTGCTCCGGCGAACTCACCGCCGAACTGTCCGACGACCGCCGCTTCGCCAAACACCTGGCACCCGGAGTCGAAGCGCTGCGCAGCCTGGGCGGGGACGGACTGTTCACCGCATACAACGACGAACCCAACTGGCGCCGCGCGCACGACCTGCTCGCCCCCGCCTTCACGCAGTCGGCCATGCGCTCCTACCACGCGACGATGCTGGATGTGACCGCCGATCTGCTCGCGCACTGGGATCGGCGCGCGGCCGAGGACGGACGCGTGGACGTGGCCGCCGACATGACGAAACTGACCCTCGAGACGATCGGCCGCACCGGATTCAGCTATTCGTTCGGCCCGTTCGAGCGCGACCGTCCGCATCCGTTCGTCGAGGCGATGGTCGGCGGTCTGGCGTTCTCGCAGCGCAGCGCCCTACGGAGGCTACCGGTCGTCGGGCGGCACCTGTTCCCTCGGCAGAAGCGGCAGTACCTCCTGGATCGCGCGTCTCTGCACCGGGTCGTCGACGAGGTGATCCGCGAGAGGCAGGCCGCCGGCGAGACCGGGCACGACGATCTGCTCGAACTCATGCTGCGGGCGGCGCGGGAGAACGACCCGAACCGGATCGACGACGAGAACATCCGCAACCAGGTTCTCACCTTCCTGGTCGCCGGCCACGAAACCACTTCCGGTGCACTGTCGTTCGCGCTGTACTACCTGATGCGCAACCCCGAGGTGTTCGCCCGCGCGCGGGCCGAGGTCGACGCGGTGTGGGGCGAGGACGTTCCGGCCTTCGAACAGGTCGCGAAGCTGCGGTACGTGCGGCGGGTGCTCGACGAGGCACTGCGGCTGTGGCCGACCGCGCCCGGGTACGCCCGCGAGGCACGCGAGGACACGACGCTGGGCGGACGGTACCGGCTGCGCAAGGGCGACTGGGTTCTCGTGCTGCTCCCGGCGGTGCACCGCGATCCCGAGGTGTGGGGCCCCGACGCCGAGACGTTCGATCCGGATCATTTTCTGCCGGAACGGGTTCGGGCGCGCCCGGGGCACGTGTACAAGCCCTTCGGCACGGGTGAGCGCGCCTGCATCGGGCGTCAGTTCGCCCTGCACGAGGCCACCCTGGTTCTGGGAAGTCTGTTGCGGCGCTTCGATTTCGACCTCGATCCGAATTATCGGCTGCGGGTCGCCGAACGGCTCACCCTGATGCCGCGGGACCTGTGTCCCACGGTGTCGGTGCGCGCCCGCTGAGCTCGTTATCCGGCCAGCGGCGAGTCAGCCGCGCGCCGCGATGCGCGCCTGCACCTCGGGGCGCCGCAACGGCGGGACGCTCGCCGGGGGTTGTCGTCGCTCCGGCAGGGCCGCGAGCAGTCGCGTGGTGGTCGCGGCGACCTCCGCGACCGCCTGTTCGAACGGTTCCCGGGTCGTGTCGGACAGCTTGTGGATGCCGCTGACCTTACGCACGTATTGGCGCGCGGCGGCTTCGATCTCCTCCGCCGTGGCAGCAGGTTCGAGTCCGCGGAGTTCGGTGATGTTCCGGCACATGGCTCCGAGGGTAGTCCCGCCGCCCGACACCACCCGGTTGAATACGGACGTATGCCCCACATCCCCTGGAGGGTCGATCCGACCACTCCGGAAGTCGCGGGTGCCGCGGCGACGCATGACTGTCCCTCACGCCACGCACCGCCCGTCTCCGGGGGGGCGGCTCCCGCTGGAACAAGATCGGCCGGCGCCGCGCGCTCGGCTCGGCACTGCGCTGGAAGGCCCGACCGACAGGGGGGTTCGGGTCGAGCCTTCCAGCAGTTCGGGCCACCGGCGGGGATGGGTGGCCCAACCGTTCCCGGAATCAGGGGGGAGTAATCCGGGAACGGGTGTTCGGTGTGCCGGCGTGAAGCCCCTCCACTGCCTGTCGCCGGTCCTGACACGAATGATTCACTGCCTAACTGTTCTCCTCCGTGCCGCCTCGATCCGTGGCGCGGGTCCGCCGGACCGTGATGGACCGAGACATCGACTCGGCTCCACCCGTGGAGGACCGCTCGACGCTGATCAGCTCCGGCCGCCCGGTGCCGGCGGGCAAGAGGACTTGCCCCACGGCGGCGGCCGAACTGCGCCGGGGGTGGTGCCCATCTCCGATCCACACCCCCTCGCTGTCGGAGCCCCGATCGGCAACGAAACGAGCCGGCCGTGCACGGAATCCGTTCTGCGTGCCATCGCCGGCGCCGACGCCGGCGATGGCGATGGCGATGGCGATGGCGATGACGAAGGGGCTTCCGAGCACATTCCCGGTGCAGGGAGCATGCGGCCGTGCGACCGATGCGGTGATCGGTTACACGGCCGCCGGTTCGCTCAGATCCGTGGATAGCCTGCGGGCAGCCCGGGTCGCATCGCGGTCCACACGCTCTTGTTCCGGGTAAGTTGCTGGATCGATTCGAGCCCACCTTCCGCGCCGTAGCCGGACAGGCCGAAGCCGCCGCCGGGGACCATGTCGTGCACGATCCGGTAGGTATTCAGCCAGATCATGCCGGCGCGGATGTCGCGGGCCATGCGGTGAACCCGGCCCGAGTCGGATGTCCACACACCCGCCGCCAGCCCGAACTGTGTACTGTTCGCCAGCGCCACCGCCTCCTCCTCATCCCGGAATCGCATCACGGAGAGGACCGGCCCGAAGATCTCGTCCTGCATGATGGGCATGTCGACGGTGACATCGGTGAAGATGGTCGGGGGGACGTAGTAGCCGCCGCGCAGCCGCTCGTCGTCCGGCACGGCACCGGAGGCGGCTACGGTCGCACCCGCGTCGCGACCGGCCTGGATCATGGCGAGGGTCTTGTCGCGCTGGGTGGCGGTGACGTGTGGGCCGACCTGCGTCGCTTCGTCCTCGGGGTCGCCGACACGTAGTGCTGACACCCGATCGGCGAGACGTTCGAGGAACGCGTCGGGAACGCCGTCCTGCAGCAGCAGTCGAGATCCGGCGATACACATCTGACCGGTCGAGGCGAACACACCGACCATGATCGCGTCCATCGCTTCGTCGAGATCGGCGTCGGCGAACACGATCTGCGGCGACTTGCCGCCGAGTTCCTGGATCGTGGGTGTCAGGTTGTTCGCGGCCGATCGGGCGATGTGCTTCCCTGTCTCGTGGAACCCGGTGAAGCAGATCAGATCCGTCTCGGAATGTGCCACGAGAGCGGCGCCGATGTCGCCGGCACCGGTGACGATCTGAACCACGCCGTCCGGGATCCCCACCTCGCGGCAGGCCTCTGCGATCATCAGCGCTGTCAGCGGGGTTTCGAGGGCCGGCTTGAGGACGATGACGTTACCGGTCGCGAGAGCGGTGACGATCTTGCGGATCGCGAAGATATACGGAACATTCCACGGAATGATGCCGACCACGATCCCGTACGGTTCACGGACCGTGTAGGCGTGGAAGTCACCGGGAACAGGTACCGTGGTGCCGTAAATCTTGTCGGCCCAACCTGCCCAGTACCGTACCGATGAGGGCATCCGGGATGCCTCGGCGCGGGTCTCGCGGATAGCCTTGCCGGTGTTGCGCGCCTCGGTCAGCGCGATGGCTTCGGTCTGCTCCTCGAGACGATCGGCGAGCGCGAAGAGCAGTGCCGACCGTTCCGTTCCGGACAGGCGACGCCACACCTCGGAGGCGGCGCGGGCGCGGGCGAACACTGCGTCGATATCGCTCGGGTCGGTGTCCGCGACCTCGGTGAGAACTTCGCCCGTTGCGGGACGGTAGATCGTGGTCACGACGCGTCTCCCGTGGTGGTCGTGGGCTGGAGGCTGCCCGCGGATCCGGCAGTCAGGCCGCCGTCGATGACGAGTTCGCTTCCCGTCATGTAGGACGACTCGTCGGACAGCAGGAACACGACGCCCTGCGAGATTTCCCGCGGGTCGGCGAGTCGGCCCACCGGGGTGCGGGCGACGGAGTCGGCGAGTCCGCCGACGCGGCGCAGTCCGTCGAGGAAGGGGGTGTCGACCAGACCCGGTAACACCGTGTTGACCCGAATCCCGTCGGGCGCAAGTGCCAGAGCAGCGCTCTTGGTCATCATGCGCACCGCACCCTTTGTCGCCTGGTAGGCGAAGCCGACTCGGGAGGCGAAGAACCCGAGTGTCGACGCGACGTTGACGATCGAACCGCCGCCCGATTCCTTGATGACAGGGGCGATCGTGCGCATCCCGAGAAACATCCCGGTCTGGTTGATCGACACGGTGCGGGCCCACTCCTCGTCGGTGGTGCCCAGTACGTCACCGTTCGACGGGATACCGGCGTTGTTGACCAATCCGTCGATACGGCCGAATCGCGAACGCACCGCGTCCGCGGCGGCGGCCCAGTCGGCGGAGGACGTGACGTCCACCGGGTGGAAGAGCGCGTCATGTCCGGCGCCACGCATCGACTCGGCGGCAGCCTCTCCCGTTT